>NZ_VPDH01000086.1:0-12966 GCF_013417785.1 Acinetobacter sp. YH12227
CTGGACAAAATGACTCCAGATGAGTTTTACTATGACCAGCTACCACAACAAAATAAGGTAGCTTAACTAGAGCAGAATATCACTTATAAATAAGCTTTTAGTTGTTCAAACAAGTGGGACCACCTCTATTGTCTGCCTTATATAGTTTTTCTAGAATCTCATGGTTGGCGAAGTCATAAAGTGATATTTCAAAATTATTGTGCAGATTTGAGTGTGACATTTCGTCAAGCAGCATCATTTTTCTTTGAATAATATTGGTTAAAAGCTTAGTACGAGCCATTTTATTTTCTCTAGGCAATACTTCTCTAGATCTCGTGAGATTACGAAATTAGAAGTAATTAAAATTAAAATCAGTGATAAATGAATTAAAAACTCATTAACTCAGAAGTATCTTTTTGCTAGAGAAAAAACAGATAGAAATAATATAAAGACGCATTTTAAACCTCGTTGATAGATTGTCGTTTGCCAATATCCTTTCCACGAGATGGAGGCAAACCAAATAGGGTGTGGAAATACCGCTCAACGAAACGGCCAGTCAAAGACTGCCCTACCTGGCTTACCATAAAAGCGCCATGTAGACACAAAAGAGCCACTAAAAGCGACTCTTTAGTTCGTTGAGTAACAGGTTTCCACGCCTGGTCACAGATTTTGCTGTAACATTTTTATCTTATGTGCATAAATTCAATTGGTCAAATTTTATGATCAATATTTAATCAATTGATTCAAAAATAATTACCTATATTTTTAGAGGCTTAAGAATACAGATAAGTATCTTATAATTTCTACAATATTTAGTTGCTGTAAACTGATCGCAATGAAACTCTATATATTTAAGCAGCGTGATTTAATAAAGGAAGTAGATTGAAACTGCAAATTTTATCTGATACTCACAATTCTAAATATTCAATATCAGAGCAAGCTGATGTCATTATTCACGCTGGCGATTTTTCTAATCGCTTAAGTGGTACAATTGAGTTTGCCGAAAAATGTAAATCTCTGAATAAAAAATTTATCTTTGTTTTAGGTAATCATGATTACTACAGCTCTAACTACAGTTCAGTCGTGAATTTCTTGAAAGAAAACTACCCAAAAAATGCACTAGTTGATGACAACCATATCAAAATTCAAGATAAAATATTTGTAGGTGGCACGCTGTTTACGAACTTTCGCTCCAATTCACCACTTACATCTCCTGAGGTACTTTTACAGTCCCAAAAAGATGCTGAACAATCGATTTATGATTTTGATCAAATCATGATTAGCAATGAAAATAGACCTATAACCGCCGATGACTACATAAAACTATTTAAAAAATATCATCAAAATATTTTGCAGTTTAGAGGGCAAGATCATGTGATTGTTATTACGCATTTTCCACCTCATTTAGCTTGTCTTGATCCATATTGGGGTACGCATCCTGTTGCATCAGCCCTCAATCCCTATTTTATTAATGACCTAGATGTAAAAGGCTTTAAGTTATGGATTGCAGGACATACGCATACATCAGTGGATACTGTAGTCGATGGATGTAGATTAGTGATCAATCCTTTGGGTTATCCACCAGAGCAAGGTAAAAATGGGTTTAGAGAAAATTTGATCATCGAAGTTTAAATAGATATATTTTTCTGAAACTTTTTTAAAGCGTCAGATAACTCGATTTTAAGTCTTGATGCTACATCTTGATATGTTATAATTTGTACATCAAAATGATGTACTTATTGGTGAAGAAATGGCTAATTTAGCAACTGAACGAATTAATGTTCGTTCAACAGCAGATGCAAAGAATGTGATTGAGCAAGCTGCGAATTTATTAGGCCTCAGTGTAAGTTCTTTTATGCTGCAATCCTCCTTTGAACGAGCAAAAGACTTACTTAAATCTAACCATGAGTTGAAAGTAAATAATGCTGATCGTGATATGTTAATGAATTTGCTTGAAAATCCACGCCCTGCAAACGATGAAATGAAGAAATTAATGAGTTTATTAGATGAGAATTGAGATTTTACAAACTCATCACCAAAGAAAATCATTTAATTGTGGGCAAGATGACTTAAATAAGTTCATTAAACAATATGCGTCCCAACATCAGAAATCAGGGACAAGTAAAACGTATGTTGCTGTTGATCATGCTTCAAATGTGATAGGGTTTTACTGTCTATCTAGTACCTCTATTGGATTCGATTTAGTAGATACCGTACTCACCAAACGCTTACCTCGTTATCCACTCCCTTGTGTTGTTGTAGGTCGCTTTGCCGTTGATAAAGTGACTCAAGGGCAAGGAATTGGAAAAGTGCTTTTAGCACATGCTCTCAAACAAGTTTCAAAAGTTGCTCAAATTATTGGTGTAAATTTTGTTGTAATACATGCAAAAGATCAAAAAGCGATGGAATTTTATCAGCGTTTTGGCTTCATTTCTTTAACATCAAATCCATTAACATTAATATATCCAGTGAATGAAATTCCTAATTTTAATTAAAGTGGTCTACTAGGAATACAAGTAACTGGCAAACTATGAATGAGAATTGGTGACAGACCTATCCAATAATCTGCAAATTTTTCAAGATCTTGCTCTTCAACATGCTGATATGAAGATGAACTATTCATTAATGCAGCATGAATACATTTTAAAACATCAGAGATGTCTATTACGAGCACAATGTAGTAAAGAGGCACATGCCCAAATACCATCATATGTTTCATATTCTGCTAGTCATAAAAACTTTGATAACGTACTTTCAACCCTGTAAGTTCAGTCGCTTTTTTTACAAGTTCTTCAGAATAGTCAATCGCATCTACGTAATAGCCCTTTTTTCTAAAAGCCAAAGTATCCCGACCTGAGCCACAACCTAAATCTAAAATGTAGGCATCATGTGCTAATTGCTCTAAAAAGGTTGGTATAGTGCTTCCATATCCACATTCAAGGTCGACTTTATAAATTGATCAGCCTGTTTATTGTAATAATCTATTGTTTTCATTCAGTTGGATACATCTCAGCCATGTATATATACGATATCAGAGTTCGCTTATCATTGAGAAACGATTTTAACCTACAACTTCAGCGACGATATCGCTCGTCCCTTTCTATATTGATTTATATTCAATACAGCTTGCCTTAGACACATTAAAACAATTCATTTTAAATGCTCAATTTTTCTTGCTGAATCGCATGTATCAACATAATAAACGCAATACAAAGTGTCGTATTTTTATTGTTTTCATTGATAAAGCTTAATTTCACTTCACGACTTTTTTGTGACTTATCCGGTGGATCATTATCAACTTTTAGCTGCGTATCCTCAGGGAGTAAATACTTCAGTCCCGTAATCAGATGTTGAATGGACCAATCGACACGTGGCCTATTTTGCTTATCAAAACGATATTGAAAATGAATAAAGTTTTTTCTCAGCTTTCCATGTTCAATTAAAATACTCAAGGCTTCTAAAACCTGATGTTGAACCCGCTTTGGCAGTGCTGAAATCTCTACGCATTGCTTTGCTTCAAAACCTTTCTTTAAGGCTTTTTCATATAAGGAGATGAGTTCATCTTCACTAAAATCCTCATTATTTTGAGGCTTTTTTACCGCCATCCACTTAGTAGCGAGCTTTTTACTGCGTAATACCCAATCATGGTCCTCATAAGCTCTATATTTAATGTAATCATGGATGATGGTAGATACAGATACATTTTTACTTATTTTAGGCTGAACAGGTTTAACTGAATCCACTTTTTTGAGTGCATAAGTGGCATGATAAAAATCGAAATACTGGCCTTTTCGTATTATATGATTAAGATCCACAATTTCTGTGTTAGCACTTGTTAAGTCATTTTGAAGTATCAGTTTGATCGTGTCCCGATGAATTGTACAAGGCAAATGATAAATTCGATCTATCACCAACAAATCCAGCACATGTAGATAGTGAGATGCTGTTTGCTCTATGTTTGCATGCCCCATCCAGTCAGCTAGTAACCGCCACTTATGCTGTATGACAGCTTCATGCTGAATTGCAGTTTCTCCAAATAAATGCTGACGCATGACTTTACACCGGCTCCAAGTGTAATCCGTATAGGTCATGATCATCTCTTTTGAGCCTAACCAAGCGATTGCTAAATGATTCGCGGCACTATGTCTAAAGTTATGGAAAGTATAACCATGCCCTTCACCCAATATCTCATCAAAAATCACTTGGGTCATTTCACTAATATAAGCTTCACTTAAAATTTCGCCATCTTGGGCAAAAATCAATTTGTCCGCATGATTAGTTTTCGCTGGATTATGTGTAATACATTGTTTTAGATATTGCTGTACCAATGCCAACTCTTCATCGAGCATGACGGCGTTCAGATCAAGCTGACGCTTTGCGTTTTGGCTTTTGAGTTTCCGATAAACATTGTTACGTAAATTAAAACGGATCTGCACAGGTTTGGTCAGCGTATCATTACGCCAAATCAGTTCAGGACAAATGACCTCTGCCAATGTAAGTCCCCTAATTTCATTCAATCGCATCCCCAAACGAAATGCGAGTAAATACATGAGCTGTAGCTGAAAAAGATACGCTTGCTCTTTAGTTGTTTGACATTTTTCAATCTTTAAACTTAGTACCTGTTTAAGCTGATTGAACAATTTTGGGCTAATTAATTTGGCATGACAAAATTGTACACGATGATAATCATTGTATTGAAAGGTACCGACCTTAGGGACACGGTATTGTTTCATACAAAACTGATGAAATGCTTTAAGTCTGCCAAATGCATACTGTGCACGTCCGTGATTGGCCTTAGGATCAGTCTCACGTTTGGCTTGATCTCGATCATCAATACTATCTAAGATAGCGTCGTACAGTTCCTCACAATCTTCTTGATCCATGTTATCTATATCACCTGGGAACATATAGACATGGAATAAGTAATCTTTAGCGATACTACTTAAATACCGCTCGATACTATTGAGTTTCATCTTTTGAGACTTAAGATGAAAAATCCAACCCAGTAGCCTGAGCTGTGCTTCTATTAGATTTTTTTCATACAGGCCAACGTGAGGCTTCTTTTCTTCTAGTCGCTTCTGAATGCTTGTCCATCTGATCCATTTCACACGTTCACTTTTACGCTGCCGTTTCTGACGCTTATCAACTTCAGTCTGATCTTTTTCAAATAGCATCAATTCAAATGGAATTTCTTTGAGTTGCTGGTGAGCTGTAATTAAGTCTGGTACCGCCTTTTCTGTCTGTAGTGGTATATACCGCTCAATATGTGTTAACTGCGTCTGCAAGATGTTGTGATCTAACCATGCTCTCGCCTGATCAATAGGTGTTAACGACACCGTTTTGAGACGACCTCGCATAACCTCGCTTAAGCACATATCTAAGCCCGAATAAGAGTCAAGCTCAATGGCTAAGTTTGAATGATCAAAAGGTGTAAGTGAACGAAGCTCTGCTAACTGTTTATCATTACGGCGTAGTAGTTTTTTCAGACCTACGAACTGATGACTCAGATCAATTTCTTTAGGTAATTTCCCTAATACAGTAGAGATAGACTCCAGAACATATCGTGGCATCTGCTGATTCAAGGCTTGAGAGCCATGCTGTTTTATCCCTTGTATAAACAACTGTGCATAGGGATTAAGCCAAATATAACGCCACTGATACACCTGTCTATTTTCGATTTGATTACCATAAGCACGCTGTGGTACTCGATAATGCAGTGCGAGTGGTTGGATGATTGTTTTATATCCAGCATGATAAAGTTTAGTACAGATTTGGAGTTCATCTTTGACAATAGCGTTGACCAGGGTATTACCAATTGCTGTTAATTGACTTAGATCAGTACAGCCAGAGCAGTACATCAGACTTAAATAAAAATTCCCCCATAACCATGCCGGAGTAACTTCATCCTTGTATGGACAATTCCAATAGGATTTTAAGGCTATAGCAATATGATAATGTTTTTGTCCTTGCCGAAGATGTGATTCAGTACTACGAAGTTGTCTGGGTATAGGTTCTAGAAAAGTAGTTTTAGGCCATACTTTGATTGGATACGCATTCTTTGCTTGAGATAAATAGGTCTGACGCAAAGATAAAAAATATTTTTCAATAGCTTGAATATACGGTTTTTGAGCATCTTTCCGAGTAAATTTCTTCTGCTCTAAAAAACAAATAAATTCATCATAAAACTCGTACCACAAGCTATTTAGTGTGTTATCTAATAATTCAGGTCGGTCTCTTAAACTCTTAATCTGACTTTTCATTTCGGCAAATACAGAATCAACCTGAACCTGAATTTTTTGAATCAATGACTCATCTATACTCATGATAAGCCCTCAGATTGAAGTACTGAAATGTATGACAGATGCTCAATCTGCAATTGCTTAATCATGCGATCAATATTTTGGGTAAATTGATTGATATATTGTGGTAAAGATGCAGATGAATAGCGATAAAAGAGCTCCTGATTACGCTGATCATGCCCATAAACTGCTTGTATGACATTAAAAGCCAAACCTTGCTTCATCAACATATTCATATCAAAGTGTCGTAGCCAGTTATTATATAAACTGCTGAGTTGATGACCTTCAATATAGTCATTAATCCAACTTCGGTTAAGCGCAGCAATCTTAATTTTCTTACTTGCCCATTCCTCAGCAGTGGTCGGTAACGATTTCGGGTAATGGATCACTTGGCCAAACAAATCTTGCAATGTAATCTTTTTCCCAAACACAAATCGGAGGAGCTCTTCATACTGCTGAGTGACCGTATTTAAAAATTGCGTATAACGTTTAAAAGCTTGGATAAAAAATGCTGGGAGCGGTATATAGCGACCATCTTTTCGTGATTGACTGTTTTGCTTATCATCTACATACAACAACTTTAGTTTTAAATCGTAGTCACTATACTTTCCTAATAAGTTTTCCCGAGGACGGCGTGTTAAACACAATAAGCTGATATGCCACATCCAAGCACTATAGGCATTAATTCGCTCAATTATATGTTGATGTATCTGTATTTTATCAACGCAAATGGCATGTAATCGTGTAAAAAATTGACCAACATAATTTTGATTGAGTGCTAATTGGCTACCAAAACGTGATATAGACGCAGGTTCATGTTTAACAAACTGCTCTTTAAGCATTTCAATTTCTGTTTTCGTTTCTTCAACACTGAGTGTCTCTAAGTAGATCAAATAATGCTGATTCAATTCCGATGCGCTCACACCATTGTAGAAACTACTCGGTAGCTCATGGGTGCTATCTTTGCCCGATAGCACATGGGCAATATATTCATTAAAAGTACGGTGAAAAATATAGAAATACAGCTGGGCTTGGAGTTTCTCAACAGTAATTGAACCTAGCCCCTGATTCTGAGTCCATTTTTTGAGTCTTTGATTGATCTCTTGTACTGTAAGTACCTGTTGTGATCCATTCAAAATAAGATATTCAAACCAACTGCTTGATACATGGAGATCATGCGTCACTGTTTTATTCAGTTGGTGAATCTTTAAAGTTTCAACTTTTTGTTTTGTAATATCTAAATGTAATCTGAGTCGATACTCCGGCTTTTTAGAACTACCACCTTTAATAAGCACTCCCTCATCAATCAGTTGTTTATATTGAAGCAAATGCCTTGGTGATAAACCCGTCGCTAAACTCAATAAGCATGCTGCTGCAATCGCTGAATCTTGAGTAGGAGCATTATATAACTCACCCTTCAAAATATAGATAAGATGTTGAATCACATCTTTGCTCATGTAATTTGTGTTGGTTACAAACGGTTGTAGACGTCTTTGACGATGCCTCATCAAATGTTCACTATGATTGTTCAATACTGTATTAAAACGAGCTGTAGATTTAGATGTTGTATGTACAGCAATCCCCTCATCTATAAATTCAACATCTCCATCATCAGCATAAAAGATCTCCTGTCGAGCTTGAATATATGCTGGATATCCTTTAATAAGCTGTCTTTGTTCTCTCTTCTTTTGGAAACTTCTTAATTTTTTCTTTGTCGGCCAATCTGAAATTTTTATTTTTTTACGACGCGAGCGTTTTACAATCCTCCCTTGTTTTAATCGTTTAAAGATAATTTTTAAGTCATTTATATAATTTAGCACCTTAGTTTGAGTGAACTCGGGCAATTTTTGATTTATTTTATTCTTAAGGAAACTCTCCCAGTCACTCGTCACCTTGTCCTGTTCGAGTTCTAACATATATTCTATAAAGTATTCTAAGAGCCTTTTACTCTCGTATTTTAAAAAACTTTCTTCACTTTGTTGTAGAATTGATTTTGCAATATATCGAAATAAATCAAAAATTTCTTTTTGTTTAGCTTGGGAATCTGGGATAACGGCTAATTTTATATAAAGCGCTTCAACAAAATAACTCGTTCTCAAAATGAGGTATGACCATCCAGCATGGTCTAATACATCACCCGAAGCAAAAAAGCTTAAGGCCGCAACTCGATATTCTTCACCCAGTTTACGCGCTTTAATTATCTCGTGAAAAACCTTATGCGCAGTTTTTCCAAAATCACTAAAAGTCTGCTTATCACTTTCATCTAAATCATCAAATACAGCATGCGAAATAAACTTTATTCTGTACTCTTGGTATTGTGTTAAAAAGAGATCTTGTCTCCGTTCTCTCTTTTTCTGAACTTCCATTCGTTCACTCTTGCTCTGCATTGATTAAAGTTGAAATCTCGATCATACCAAGCTGCTTCTTAGAACATTTCTCCATGACTTTTTGTCTCGTTTCATCGTTACGTATGTCAAAAAATTGAAGTAGTAATGGTGTAGTGAGTTCCTTACGTGTATTAAAAATTTCTAATGCCATTTTTGAATCGATATATTTTTCCATATCGCAAATAAGCTGAATCTGCGGAATATATTGGACATTTGCACGTACTGCCCTATCTGTTTTCAAAAGTTCTAAAATACGATGCCAGAGTTTTACATAAATTTTTTTTAAATTATTCTGCTTACTCTTGTTGTTGCCCGGCCTGATTTTTTCTAGTTGTTTCAGCTTAGCTTTGATGTATTCCAAGTCTTCTGTTTTGGTTGAGAAGGGTAGAACAAATTGATAAAAAAATACGAGAGTTTTTTTTATCGTTTGATCAAAACTCATGACAAAATTAGCTCAAAATATTAATACAAATAGTTATAACACTTTTTCTATTTTTTATTTCACAAATCAAAATAAATTTAGTAAGCATTTGTAATAAAATATCTTTTTAAATTTTATTCTTCCATTTTTTTATAGTTTTTAGTTATTCGTTGTGGTTATCAGGCTGGTATGCGAGATGCCGAAGCCACTGCACAACTTCGTCCAGACCTCAATGAAACAGAGGCTTTTATGGCAGGACCACAAATGCATGGTATTCGCGGGATGGTACAGGTCGAAGTCAATACACTTCAGCTGAGCCATCTCAACCATGAGTTCTATGCCGACTTTAACTGGCGACATTCCTTTGAAGGTGAAGTTCACCTGAGCGAATTTGGTAAATCCGATGAACCTGCTTGCTGGCTACAACTTGGTTATGCTTGTGGATATAGCAGCTATGTCATGAGACAAACCATTATTTATCAGGAAACCCAATGTATTGCCCAAGGTCATGATCATTGTCGGATCATTGGTAAACTCTTAATCGAATGGGAAAATGCCGAAGAACTTGTACAATTTATGTCTCCTGACCCTATATCGGACGAAATCATTGCATTACGCGCTGAATTGAATCAACTAAAACACGATATTTATACTCGTGCCGAGGTCGACTACAGCATGTTTAATGCGGTCGGAGAATCTGCGGCTTACCGCAATGTCTGTGACCTCCTCAAAAAAGCGGCTGGCAGTAAAGTCGCCGTACTCCTGTCTGGGGAAACAGGTGTTGGTAAGGAGGCTTTTGCACGAGGTATTCACTATGCTAGTCCACGCAAAGATAAGCCTTTTATAGCAGTTAACTGTGCTTGTATCCCACATGACCTGATTGAAGCTGAGCTCTTTGGCGTAGAAAAGGGGGGCTTTCACAGGAGCAGTCAGTCAACGAATAGGTAAATTTGAACGTGCCCATCAAGGTACGATTTTTCTGGATGAACTGGCTGAGTTATCCCCTCGTGCCCAAGCAGCCTTATTACGAATGCTGCAAGAAGGTGAATTTGAACGTGTAGGCGATTATCAGACCCGAAAAGTCGATGTTCGAGTCGTAGCTGCCACCAATGAAGATTTGGAATTAGCTGTCAAAGAGGGTCGATTCCGTGCCGATCTGTATTTTCGCCTGAACATTTTTCCGGTACGTATTCCGCCATTACGCGAACGGCGGGAGGACATTCCTCTGCTGGTCAGTCATTTTCTTAAACGCTTTGAAAATATCTATGACAAAAAATTAAAAGGTCTTAGTGACAAAGCCAAACATTACTTTATAAATTACAATTGGCCAGGCAATATCCGTGAATTAGAGAATGTGCTGGAACGCGCAGCACTACTCACAGATGATCAACAAGAGATTAAACTACGTGATTTATTTCCAGATGTTGTAGCCGCTGAGGCAATTAGCTATCGGGAAATATTCCCTTCCAAATCATTTAATTCACAAAAAATTGCAGAACTATTTACTCCTGACTTTTCATTAGAACATTATGAACAGCAGATTATTTTACAAGCCATGCAACAGACTCAAAACAATGTCTCTGAAGCAGCACGTATACTCGGCATTAGCCGGGCAACATTGGATTATCGCTTAAAGAAATATAGGGCCTTATCGTAAGGCCCTATATTTCATACCCAAACACCCTAAACTTATATTACTGCGTGCTTTTTTAACCGATATTCCAGTGCACTGCGTGTTATATTCAAATAGCGGGCAGCTTTGGAAACATTACCTCGGTATTTATTTAATGGCGTCTGTAAAATGGTCAATTCAACATATTCCATATCCACCTGTTCTGAGCTTTGCATTAGGTGCTCAATTAGCTGATTTAAATCGCTTTTAGTCACAATGCCCTTAATTTCATTAAATTTATGTTTATTCTGGCTTAGGAAATCCTGAATGATCTGTTCTTCCAGCATTAAATCTTCTAAATCAAGTGCCGTATTATTGGACAAAAGCACCGAACGTTCCAAGATATTTCTTAATTCTCGTATATTTCCCGGCCAGTCATAGCTGTTAAAAAAGGCATACACTCGGTCACTGAAGCCATTAAATGTCTTGTGATACTGCTTCTCAAAGAAGTGGATATAGTATTCAACCAGCAGATTGATATCTTCACGGCGTTCTTTCAAAGAAGGAATCAGAACTGGATAGGTAGCTAAGCGGTAATATAGGTCACTACGGAAACGGCCCTCTTCCACTGCTTTTTTCAGGCTTTCATTGCAAGCCACCATCACTCAAACATTAGTTTTCCGGGTTTTAGTATCACCTAACAGCTCAAACTCGCCAGTTTGCAGTACACGTAGTAAAGTGATGTGTGCTGATAAAAACGGAAACTTTTACTTGGTAAATGGCTTTGTTGCACAAACCAGAGGTGGTTCCACTTGTTTGAACAACTAAAAGCGTATTTATAAGTGATATTCTGCTCTAGTTAAGCCACCTTGTTTTGTTGCGGTAGCTGATCATAGTAAAACTCATTTGGTGTCATTTTGTCTAGACTCGAATGAGGTCGTTTCAGATTATAAAACTCAAAATATGCACTCAATTGCTTTTTCGCATCTGTGACACTGCTATAAGCTTTGAGATACACCTCTTCATATTTAACGCTCCGCCATAATCGTTCAACCATCACATTATCTACCCATCGACCTTTACCATCCATACTGATTTGAATGCCATTTGATTTCAATACATCAATAAATGCATCACTGGTGAACTGACTGCCTTGGTCTGTATTCAATATTTCAGGTGATCCATATTTTTCAATCGCTTCATTTAAAACCGAAATACAAAAATCCACCTCCATACTAATCGATACCCTATGCGCAAGTACCTTGCGGCTATGCCAATCAATCACAGCACATAAATAAACAAAGCCTTTTGCCATAGGGATATACGTTATATCCGTAGACCACACTTGATTACTGCGCTGAATAGCCAACCCTTTGAGCAGATATGGATATTTACGGTGAGCTTGATTAGCCTGGCTTAAATTTGGTTTGCAATATAACGCCTGAATACCCATTTTCTTCATTAAAGTACGTGTATGACGTCGTCCTATATGATGTCCTTGACGATTCAACAAATCACGCATCATACGACTGCCTGCAAAAGGATATTGCATATGTAATTCATCAATACATCGCATCAGCTTCAGATCTGATGAGCTAACAGGTTTTGGGCGATAATAATAACAACCACGGGAGACTTTCAGCAGCTTAGCTTGCTTAGATACTGAAATCTGAAGTGAGTCGTCGATTAACTTTTGTGGTTGAAGCGGCCCAGTTTCTTCAACACACCTTCTAAAAAATCAATTTCTAATGCCTGCTCACCGATTTTTACATGTAACTTTTTAAGATCAATGGGGGGTTCTGATGGAGTTTTTGATTGATCGAAAGCTTGTGAGGAAGCTGAGATCAATTGATTTTTCCAGTCAATAATTTGGTTTTGATAAACATTAAACTCAGAACTCAATTCAGCATGTGTTTTTTCTGCTTTGATCGCAGCAAGTGCTACCTTAGCCTTAAAGTCGTTTGAATGATTTCTTCTTGGTCTACGTGCCATAAAATACTCCATATATTGATGTTTATAACATCATTTGAGGAGCAGAATATCAATTATAGGAGTTGTTCAAATTTCCGGATCCATCTCTGTTGAAATGAACGTTCAATATAACTGTTTTACTAATTAAAGTTATAAGTGGTTTCTTTAACTAACCCGAATTACGGATAAGAAAACCGCTTGAAAAAAAGATGGTTAGAGCCATTTAGAAAGTTACTACACAAACCAAAGACTCTAACCACCATGTTTGATTTTACAGAAATCTTCTGTGCCATTGAT
>NZ_VPDH01000087.1:0-12394 GCF_013417785.1 Acinetobacter sp. YH12227
TCATGAGAAAGCCCATATAAATGGGTAATGTACAAGTTGCTGTAGAAGCATGTTTAATTCGTCTGATCACAGATACTTTATAAAGTATTTTAATACTTTTTTGAATCCGTCAATGCGTAAGTCCTATGGTATGTTCTAATGCGACAAACTCAAAGACTTTGGTTTCATAACCATAGGCTTTCAGTAATAACGCCCGAATGGTATCTGTAAGCATTTCTGCTTGCTGCCCTGCGTGAATGCCAAATTGCAGCATCGGCGCCAGTACTTGTGGAGCTTTCAGTTGTGGACGTAACTCCTTATGACAACATGGTGCGCACATAATCATTTGAGCATTCAAACGAATACCTGTATGAATCGCAAAATCTGTTGCCACATCGCAGGCATGTAAGGCAATCATCACATCTAGACGTTCTGGTGCATAAGTACGCACATCGCCTTGGAAAAAGTCGAGCTGTGTAAATGCTGAACGCGCTGCCACCGATTGGCAAAACTCGACCATTTTCGGATTGAGTTCCACCCCCGTAACAAATGGTACTTGCCCATGCTTTGCCATATAGTCATACAATGCAAAAGTTAGATAACCTTTACCTGAACCAAAATCCACCACACGCAATGCTTGGTCTTGAGTTTGAATTTGATTCAATGCACCCGAAAAAATTTCCACAAATTTATTAATCTGTTTCCACTTGCGTGCCATGCTTGGAATAATCTGTGCTTTTGCATCTGTAATGCCAAGTGGCTGTAAGAAATAACTTTCTTGATCAACATAGCGATGTTTAGCACGATCATGCCCTTGTTGATCTGCATTTTGCGTATTGGTTGTACTCGGCTTGCTTTTACTGACGGTCAACATGACCTTCTTTTTATTCTTTTTCAGTTGCAGCTCTTCTTCAAAAGTCATCAAATTGGCTTGTTTGCAACATGCAAGTAGCGATTCAACCTGTGACAATGCTTGGTCGATTGGATAGTTTTTAGTGACATCTTGAGTTTTATAACGATATAAACAACTTAAAACAGGCTCACCTTGCAGCGAAATGACTCGCAAGGTCATTTTTTCCAATTGTTCTAATTCACCTTTATACTGACTGAGAATCATGCGATCAAACCGCTGAGTTTCAATGGCTTGCTGAAAGGCTGCTAGAAATTGCTGCTCTTGCGTAGAAGGAGAAGCCAAAGATGACATAATATAAACCTAGATAAATTTGCAAAACAATTTTAAATCTTCTTACACCAAAAGCAAAATTGAATTACTATACATATGTATATTTAAATTATTATAAAATTACGCCTATGAATACTCCCACTGTTGCTGCTTATGATCCTGCTGAAGAACGTTTAAATTTCTATACCCATGCAGTCGGTGCAGGCTTATCCCTTATCGCTGGTATATTATTGATTATAAAAGGTTCATACTTACCAATGGGTCAGTGGATTGCACTCTGGGTGTATGCTTTGAGTATGATTTTATTGTTCTCTGCATCTAGCTTATATCACTTTGCTGAATCACCTGAACGTCGTGGCTGGTACAAAAAACTCGATCATACGGCAATCTACTATTTAATTGCTGGCACCTATACGCCATTTCTAGCCATCGCGATTCCAACAGCCAAAGCACATTATTTATTGATTGCTTTGTGGGTCATTGCCGCTATTGGAACACTATTCAAGTTAATCTTCATTCACCGTTTTCAGAAAATATCCTTAATCGCATATTTGGTCATGGGCTGGCTTGCACTGTTGGTAATGGATGATATGCAACGCTTTTTATCTGATCAAGCTTTAACCTACCTGATCATTGGTGGGCTGTCATACACCATTGGTGCATTGTTTTATGCTTTAAAAAAGGTAAGATATACGCACGCTATCTGGCATATTTTTGTATTGATAGGTGCAGGATCACATTTCCTGTCGATTTATCTCTACGTGATATAACCCGCTAACACTGCATTCTTTAGTGACCCTAATTCCGCAGCCTGAAAGCTGGTATTTCGTATTTTTTTAAGAAATTACGCCTTTTTTAAAAAGATTACGCTTTTAAAACTAAGTTCAATTATTTTTAGTAAGTGTAAGGTCTACCATGGCGTCTTCAAATGCTGCTGCATCGGAACAGCAACCCGCAAATTCAAAATTCCGCGTACTTACAGCAAGTCTTGTAGGTACAACAATCGAGTTCTTCGATTTCTATATTTATGCTACTGCAGCTGTGATTATCTTCCCGCATCTGTTCTTCCCTGCGAGTACAGATCCAACCACAGCAACCATTCAATCGCTGGCAACTTTTGCAATCGCGTTCATTGCACGTCCAATTGGTGCTGCATTCTTCGGTCATTTAGGTGACCGTATTGGCCGTAAGGCAACCTTAGTCGCTGCATTGCTGACCATGGGTATCTCAACCGTATGTATCGGTTTACTTCCAACTTATGCTCAAATTGGTATTGTGGCACCGTTGTTACTTGCACTATGTCGTTTAGGTCAAGGTTTAGGATTAGGTGGTGAATGGTCAGGTGCAGTATTACTTGCAACCGAAAATGCACCAGAAGGTAAACGTGCTTGGTACGGTATGTTCCCTCAATTGGGCGCACCCATCGGCTTTATTCTTGCAACAGGTTCATTCTTGACCCTCGGTCACTTCATGTCTGAAGCTGAGTTTATGCAATGGGGCTGGCGTATTCCATTTATTGCCAGTGCATTACTGGTAATCGTTGGTCTTTGGATTCGTCTAAAATTACATGAAACACCTGCATTCCAAAAAGTATTGGATAAGCAGAAAGAAGTTAACATTCCATTCAAAGAAGTTATCACTAAGCATTGGGGTATGTTAATTCTTGGTACGATTGCAGCCATCTGTACATTCGTTGTGTTCTATTTAACGACTGTGTTTGCTTTACAATGGGGCACAACACAGCTTGGTTATACACGTGAAGAATTCTTAAAACTTCAACTTGTGGCAACACTTTGTTTCGCAGCATTCATTCCACTTTCTGCTGTATTTGCTGAGAAATTTGGTCGTAAAGCAACGTCTATTGCGGTGTGTATAGTTTCAGCATTATTTGGTCTAGTTTTCTCAAGTATGCTTGAGTCTGGTAGTACCGCGATGGTGTTCTTATTCCTATGTATTGGTCTTGCGATCATGGGCTTAACTTATGGTCCAATTGGTACAGTATTGTCTGAAATTTTCCCAACATCTGTACGTTATACAGGTTCAGCGCTAACCTTTAACATGGCTGGTATTTTTGGTGCGTCATTTGCGCCACTCATCGCAACTAAACTTGCGACTGGCTATGGTTTATATGCAGTAGGTTATTACCTAACTGCAGCTTCAATTCTTTCACTTGTTGCATTCTTGCTGATTCGTGAAACGAAAAATGATGATGTGAATAATCAGGTTTAATCTGATTCCACAACAAAAAAGCCAGCTTTAAAGCTGGCTTTTTTTATCTCTATTACAATCAACAATACTTTAGCTTTGCTGTAAATCTTCCATCATCAGCTGATAAGTATCTTCAAACAGTTCACGATCACCACCTGAGTTATAGTAACTTGGTACAATGTAGGTGACGACTTGCTGATGATCATCATTAAAATAAAGTACGTTCACAAGTCGTTCTATGTCATCGTCCAAAACGCTATGTTCAGTAACTAACTGATAAAACTTGTCATAAAACTGCTCTGAAAATACATGACTACTCACATCTTCAGCTGTTAAAAACTCCTGTTTTAACTTCAATAATCCCTGCTCAATTTGATCTGATTGGCTTTCTGCAATACCAAATAAAGACCCGATTTCTTTGTGAAATTCTGACATAGTACATTTCTCATAATTCGTATGATGTTGCTATTGAAAGCTTTATATTTGTTTTCTACTACATATCACATTGAATACAATATGATGCCACCATCTCATCAAATTGAGCATGTAACGCTATCAATATAATCAGTCTAAGTTCAGATCACCAATACCGTTTATCTTTAAATTAATTCAATAATATCAATTGTTGGCGGTACACGAAAACGAAAAGGTACACCGACCATACCTGTTCCAACTGTCACAAATACATCGGCATTTTCATGCTGATACAGCCCTTTTTTATGCCCCAATATTGATACTTTTTTCATGACATAATCCGTTAACCATGGTAGTTCAACTTGTCCACCATGGGTATGTCCTGAAAGCATCAATGGGCGTTCTGGAAGTTTCGGTACCATATCAACCGTATCAGGATTATGCGAAAGAATTAGCCAAGGTTTATCTTGTGGCAGCTCAGGTAAATAACGCATATCGGCTTTACCCGCCCATAAATCTCCAATTCCAAGCAGACGGAATTCATTAAACTCCACGACCTGTCCTTCTATATCAACCACATTATTCGTACTCAAAGCTTGCTTCAATAATTCCTGAATGGGCGGCCCTGGGTATTGTTCATCATGATTACCATTTACCGAATAAATTGGCGCGACAATTTTTTTAAGTACAGAGAGCTCTTCAACCAACTTATTTTCGGGTTCATATGTCCAGTCCCCTGCAACCACAACCAAATCAGGGTTTTGTGCATTAATCTTATCAACAATAATTTTGAGCTGGCGTTCATGCCCTGAAAATAGACCAATGTGCAGATCACCTATTAGAGCAATACGAACAGGTTTGAGTAAATTCCGATCTTCATGCAACTTATATTGACGCTTTTGTACCCTCACCATATGCGGCTCAATAAAACGCGCATAACACAGTACACCCGTAATCAGACCGACAAATATCGCTTCATGCAATGAATAGTAACCACTCCAACCCGCATAGAAGCTAAAGAAAAATAAAGGAATCAGTAGATATGAAAGATAGAAGGCCAGTAAATGGATAAAAGCTTTAAAAGGATGAATCGTTTCCGTGCGAGATTGACTTAGCCACGCTTGTGAAATAGCCCAAATTGCGAGCACACCCAAAGCTAGATAAAAATACAACACTACGGAATTTAATTCCCACATACATTTGCTCTACAATTTGTCTGATCGGAAAATCTGTCTATATATTTATCTTTTCACAGCTGACACTTATACTCAAATCAAATTTTTTAGTATCCAGTCAGCATGAACCCAGCCGCACAAATTCAGCAAAAAACACCATTTATACAGTCACACTATAAAGCTGTTTTGCTTAGTTGTAGCTTGGTTTTCACCTTACCAGCTTGTACCACGCTGCCAAAGCAGCCAACACAACCTGTTGACTATGCTTTCCACACTCCAACTGATGACACAACCTTAGCCAAAATTGTACTGCCTTTACGTTCTCAAAATCCCGATTTAACGGGTTACCATGTGTTATATGATCCACTTGAAGCTTTGGCGGCACGTATTGAGCTCATCAACAAAGCTGAAAAAAGCTTAGATCTACAATATTACATCTGGGATAACGATAAAATTGGTTCATTGGCCTTACATGCACTGATTCAAGCTGCGGATCGCGGTGTAAAAGTACGTTTATTGGTCGATGACAATAATGCCAAGAAAATGGAAGGCATTTATATGGCACTCGATCAGCACACCAATATTGATGTTCGCCTATACAACCCGTACCGCTTCCGTCATTTCCGTGCCATGGATATGGTACTAGATTTAAAACGTATTAATCGACGTATGCACAATAAAAGCTTTATTGCAGACAACCAAATAGCCTTAATTGGTGGGCGCAATATGAGCAACCAATATTATAACGTCAGTGATAACTACCAGTTTTCAGATGTGGATGTCATGTTAGTTGGTGCTGCTTCAGATGAAATCATTCACTCCTTTGATGAATATTGGAATGATGATTATGCATTCCCTGTACGCCAACTGGTCAACCCTCGTCACTATACTTTGCGCTATGAAGGGCTTAAGCAGCAATTGGCTGACTATAACCAAGAAGCGACTGTGGTGAATTATCTGGATTTAGCCAACCGTTCACATTCATTTGACGAGTGGTTAAATAATAAAATTCAATTTGACTGGGTCAAAGCAGAAGTCGTCAAAGACTCACCTAGTAAAATTAAAGCCAAAGCCAAAAAAGAAGAACATCTCAACTTTCAGCTGTTGAATCGTTTGGATAAACCTATACAAAGTGTTGATATTGTGTCTGCTTATTTTGTCCCTGAAAAAGAAGGCGCAGAACGTCTAAAAAAACTCAGTGCAGATGGTGTTAACGTTCGTGTATTAACCAATTCATTCCAGGCCAATGACGTTCCCCTTGTACATGCTTTTTATAGTAAATACCGTCAAGATCTACTCGAACATGATGTCCAGCTGTATGAATTTTTATCAACCCCAGATTCTGAAAACCTCAATACCAATACCAAAGAAATTGCTGAAAAATCAAAAGTAAGTATGAAGGGATTAAGTCGCTCAAGTTTGCATGCAAAACTGATGGCTTTAGATGAAAAACAAGTCTTTATCGGTTCATTTAACTTTGATCCGCGTTCTGCTTATTTAAATACTGAAATTGGCGTACTCCTCAACAGCCCAAGCCTCGCACGTGCCGTCCACTACACCATGGATGAAAATCCAAGTAAGTATGCCTATAAATTAGTACTCAATGCAGACCAAAATATTAATTGGAAAATCAAACTGTCGAATGGAAATATTCGAACTTATACCCACGAACCTAAAATGAAATGGTGGCAAAAAGCGGGAATGAAGTTAATTTCTTGGTTACCGGTTGAAGGCTTCATGTAAATAACACTTAGCCTTGCAAAATGGTGTATTCAACCTAAATTTCAGTTGATTCCTCAAGAGAAATTGGTGCTTTTAATACCTGTGCTTGAAGTTGCTTTAAGCCTTCGGTCATTTTCTCTTGAACTTCACGTGTCAGTGATTCTACCGTATGCCCTGTAGAATCTATGGCAGGCAAAGTTAATAAATGTGCTGTGACATTCGGCATTTCTAAGACATTTCGCACATGCCGATCAAAACTTAAATCATCAATATATGGCGCAACTTTGTCTAATTCCCCCAGCTGATTGACATAACAAATCAAACAAATCTGTACCGGTCGCCCCGCATCTATGGCCGAACCCAATAAACGACCATGCACTTTTTTAATTTTTGTGCCATCTGAAGTGGTGGCTTCAGGGAAAAACAGAACGGGACTGTCCTGCTTTAAAAACTCAGTGATCTGTTCTTTAATTTTAATAGAGTCACCTGAACCACGCTTAATAAACAGTGTCCCACCACCCTTTGCCAATTTACCGAGTACTGGCCATTTCTCAATTTCTGCTTTGGCTAAAAAGAATACACGCGCTCCCGAACCCAATACAGCAACGTCCAACCACGAAATATGATTACTCACCCAAAGTGCAGGCTGACGCGGGATTTCACCATGAACTTTGACATCAATATTAAACACTTTGCACAGCTTACGGCAGAAGTATTGTACATAACGGGTATTTTTAGGATTGTTCGGATCTTTATAAAGCTGATGACGGAAAACCAAATAAAATCCCTGCGACACCGCTACGATAGCCGCACAGACTTTTTTACAATAAAGATAAATTTTTGAAAAAGCATTGATCTGAGTTGTGTTTGTGCTTTGAACTTGCTTCATATACGGATCACTAAAATTACGCTGTGCCAATCATCGGCTTGATTTTTCCTCATAGTATACTGAAGTGATTTAATTTGCATTGATCATAAAAACCGAAGCTAAAGATAATATTTTCCCATTTTAATCGTTTTAAAAAATTATTTATTATAAATTCATCGCTTTTATGGATTAAAAATTTCATGAACAATTCCTCAGAGACCCCATCAGAAATTTCAAGTTGGGATGCGCTCAAAAGCATTGGTGGTTTAGTTCTAATGTACTGCTCAGCTATGCTATTACTTGCTTTGAGTTTCCAAAACTTTTAATCGGCAGTCTATATAGTAATTTACTTTCGAGCTCATTTTTCGCCTAAAATACCCCTTTAGATAGGAGTAATGCCTGAGTGGAAAATTTTAATCAACATCAAAGTAAAGAACGCATTATTTTGGTCAGCGTCGCTGTGCAAATGCTTCATGACCTTGATGCCGAAGAATTCCACTTACTAGCTCAATCTGCAGGCGCAGAAATACTCGAACATATTCATGCACAACGAATTAAGCCTGACGCAAAACTATTTATTGGTTCAGGTAAAGCTGAAGAAATTGCTGAAATTGTGCAACAATTGGAAGCCGAGTTGGTCATTTTCGACCATTCCTTGACGCCAGCTCAGGCACGTAATCTTGAACGGATTATGAAATGCCGTGTGGTTGATCGCACCGAACTAATTTTAGACATTTTTGCCCAACGTGCACGTACCTATGAAGGTAAGTTACAAGTCGAATTAGCACAGTTACAACATATGGCATCTCGTCTCATTCGTAGTCGTGGTGACCTTGATAGCCAAAAAGGCGGTATTGGTTTACGCGGCCCAGGTGAAACCCTACTTGAAACTGACAGACGCTTACTTAAATTACGTATGGGGCAATTAAAAGCCAAATTAGAAAAGGTTCGCCAAACACGTATTCAAGGACGTGTCGCACGGCAAAAAGCGGCTGTTCCAACTGTTTCATTGGTCGGTTATACCAATGCAGGTAAATCAACCCTATTCAACATTTTGGCAAAAAGTGATGTGTATGCCGCAGATCAGTTGTTTGCCACCCTTGACCCCACATTAAGACGTTTACATTGGGATGGCATAGGTAACCTTGTATTAGCAGATACTGTAGGTTTCGTTCGTAATCTGTCCCACTCTTTAGTAGAGTCTTTTAAAGCAACATTAGAAGAAACCCTTGAAGCGTCATTGCTCCTTCATGTCATTGATTCAAGTAGCCCCGATATGTTGGAACAAATTGAAGCCGTTGAAAAAGTGCTGAAAGAAATTGGCGCTGATGTGCCTATCTTACGTGTCTATAATAAAATTGATGTCAGTGGCGAAGATGCAAAAATCATTTATGCAAAACCACATCTTCCCGACCGTGTTTATGTATCTGCACATAGTTCCCAAGGTTTGCCACTTTTACGCCAGGCCGTGCAAGAATGTTTAATGGGACAAATCCAAAGTTTTGAGCTCACTCTCAAACCAGCTTATGGCAAATTACGTACGCAATTATATGCACTGAATGTGATCCAAACCGAAAATTATGACGAGCATGGGAATTTAATTCTACATGTCATTATTGCGCCTCATAAGCTTGAACAATTGATTAAACAAGCCCATTTGCCTTTAGAAGAAATCCTTGGCAACCGAGCACAACAATTCCAAAGACCGCTTGAGGAATTTGAAATTAAAGACTAAATCGGTTAAAACTTGATAAGTATAATTTTAACGATAGATCAAAATGGATTGGATCAAAACAATAGATTGGAAAGCTTGGTTGGCAACGATTGCACTGATTATTCTTTTTAGAGAAGGTGCAGTTTGGCTCATGAGCCAATTAGATCATCCAGAATTGGGGAATTTAGTTGGCTTGATCGCCTTGTTAATTGTGCTCGTTATTTGGAGAAAAGTGCATAAAATTCCTGCACGAATCGTCGATACCAATAACAAAATCATGAAGGAAAGTGCCTTCGCCTTTTTGCCAATTAGTGCAGGATCATTATTAATGCTGGTACACATGGGCACAGAGATACCCCTCTTTTTAGTAGTTATGGTACTCAGCACACTCATCCCGCTTTGGGTTTACGCAAAAATGGCAAAAAAATGGTTATAACAGGACGTTAATTCATGCTTGCAATCGTTTATGGATTCTTTTTAACTTTTATTGCATATATCTGTGCAAAGCCCATCAATAAAAAATTTCCGCAAATTCCAGTTATTGTTATTGGAATGTTTTTTGTCATCGCTTTGCTGTTTATCTTTGGCATTCCTTATGAAAAATATATGGCTCAAGTCAATCCATTGTTTAATCATCTCTTGGGATATGTCACCGTCGCTTTAGCTATCCCACTTGCAGCCATGCGTTATGACGATCTTCCACTCAAAGCAGTGGTGAGTATTTTAGTCTTCGCCAGCATCAGTGCCGTTGCACTCCCAATGGGCTTGGCTTATTTACTCCATCTTTCTGATCCAACAATCATGGCTTTTGCTACGCGCGCAGTCACCACCCCCATTGCGATTAACATTGCAACGTTATTGCACTCTCCTATCCCCTTAGTCATTCTGATTGTGATTTTATCTGGGGTGATCGGTGCTGCCTTTTCTCCCTTACTGCTCAAAAATATTCATGACGAACGCGCATCAGGTTTAGCCCTAGGCCTTGCGGCACATGCCATAGGTACAGCTCAAGCATGGCAACGTGGCAGTATTGCTGGACGTTATGCTGCTTT
The DNA here is from genome assembly GCF_013417785.1 of Acinetobacter sp. YH12227. Lineage (NCBI taxonomy): Bacteria > Pseudomonadati > Pseudomonadota > Gammaproteobacteria > Moraxellales > Moraxellaceae > Acinetobacter > Acinetobacter sp. YH12227. The sequence continues at coordinate 10,316 of NZ_VPDH01000087.1, forward strand.
TGGTATGGCAGTCAATGCAGTGTTTACGGCTATATGGTTGCCAACATTCATACTCTTTTTACAAAGAATGTGACTGATAAATCAATTTTAAATGATTGTTTTGTATAAAAAATACACTTATGATCAAAATAACAATCTACCATTGACTAGATTGAATATTGCAGCAACGTTTAGCTATTACAAAAGATCGCTGCTGCAATTAAAGCAAAAGCTTAACTCTTTACGAATCCATTAATTTATTCATTGGGGTCTGAGCTTTTGATTTTAAAATGTGTCTAATGACATATTTCACATAAATAAAGTGAATAATTCGTCTTAGATGAGTTGCTCTAGATTGTTTTTTTACCTAAGATGTTCAATAAACAACCATAAACTATATTGATAAAGGATTAGAAATATGATGGTGAAAAAGTTGATTTCGGCAGGTGCACTCGGTTTACTTTTTAGCTGTTCTACACTTTATGCACAAGACCTTACAGGCACGTGGCAACAAATTGATGATAAAACTGGCTCACCAAAAGCGTTAATTGAAGTTCGTAAAGACGCCAAGGATAGCTATACCGGTAAGATTGTCAAAATCACACCTCGTCCGGGTTATACCCCTAAAGAGAAATGTGTAAATTGCCCAGCACCTTATACCAATCAACCTATTTTAGGCATGGATGTCTTTAAAAATTTGAAACTTGAAGGTGAAAACTCATATTCGCAAGGCAAAATTTTAGACCCACTTACAGGCAAAATTTATAGTCTAAAAGGCAAAATTTCTGCTAATGGAAAACGACTTCACTTGCGCGGTTACCTTGGTATTTCTGCGATTGGTCGTACCCAAACGTGGATTCGCGCGGACTAATACAAATATAAATCGTTACATTTTTAGGTGAATACCTAATCTTATCAGGGATAAAATGATGAAAAAATTTAAAGCGGGGTTCTTATTCTTAGCTGCCATGATGGGTAGTTCTGCCTTCGCACAAGATTTGTCAGGTACTTGGCAACAAATCGACGATAAAACAGGCTCACCTAAAGCAATTATTGAAATCCGCAAAGATAGTAATGGGACATTTACAGGTAAAATTGTCAAAGTAACACCACGTCCTGGCTATACGCCTCGTGACACGTGTAACAACTGCCCAGCACCTTATACCAATAAACCAATTTTAGGTATGGATGTTTTAACTGGCCTGAAGCATGTTCAAGGCACCAATAATTACGATAAAGGTCGTGTGATTGATCCATTAGCAGGCAAAATTTACGATGCAAAAGTTCGTATTAATGCCAATGGTAAACGATTAACTCTGCGTGGCTATATGGGCGTTTCAGCCTTAGGTCGTAGTCAAACGTGGATTCGCCAAGACTAAAAAGTGTTGAAATTTAGAGCCGCCTGTAAGGCGGCTTATTTATAAGTGAATGATTAAATTACAAAAATAAAGTTGACTATTCCACTAAAGTTTCTAACATACTAGCGCATTCTTAAAAGCTTTTAGGGGAATAAGCGAAGATGTTTAAGAAATTATTACTTTTACTATGTTCTTTCTTTTTTACGGTATCCGCATTTGCAAACGATATCACAGGAATTTGGCAACAGATTGATGATAAAACTGGTGCTGCTAAAGCCATTATTACCATTGAGAAAGAATCCAATAACACCTTTACCGGCAAAATTATAAAAATTACACCTCGCCCAGGCTATACACCACAAAGAACCTGTAATAAATGTCCTGCACCATATACCAATCAACCGATTTTAGGTATGGAAATTATCCGCGGTTTAAAGCAGGTCGATAACAGCAAAAATTATACAAAAGGCCGTATTATTGACCCACTTTCAGGTAAAATTTACGACGCAAAAATTCGTCTAAATGGTACAGGTAAACGCTTGACCATTCGCGCTAGTATCGGTGTATCTGTATTAGGCCGCAACCAAACTTGGATTCGTATTGATTAATCCTAACTGTCTTGTCCTGAAATAGATTGACAGTATTCCACTTCAAACCGAGTTAAGCAATTAGCTCGGTTTTAGTTTGCTCATACGTCTGATTCGGGGTGTTCATATTTAAACTTAAATGTGGTCTATAGCAA
>NZ_VPDH01000088.1:0-12111 GCF_013417785.1 Acinetobacter sp. YH12227
GCCTATCTCAGTGATGTGCTGAAAAGGCTGCCGACGCATAAAGCGACCCAAATAGAAGAATTACTACCACATCGCTGGAAATCCAACTCAAATTAAAAAATAGGCATGGGGTTCAGCGGACGCTTACTTAGATTGTCTCGGTAAATTTGCTGAACCAAATCTTCAGCTGATTCACATCGATCACTTTTATTTTGAATGGGGTCATTCGTAGGCTGGCAAGCACCTAAAAATATAACCATACTCAGCCCAATCCAATGGCTAACCTTATTCAACAACATAAAACTTCCATGTATAAAATATTAATTATTCGACTGATCGCCCCATTGCGATATTCATTGTTGCTTCAAAAATCGTACCAACATTTAACTTGCAAATACACATCATGCCCATACCATCAAAATAATCGGGAACATGCTGCATAAAAAATTGAATGTGTTCATCTGATTTATTTCTTAAACGTATTAATTGCTCAGGTGTCACTTTTGGCAAATCACATGGGTGTACAAATATATCCTCTCCACGATGTTGTACATCATGTTGCCTAGCTTTAAAGACGTTTAATACTTCAACATATTCTTCAGGCATCGGGACACCCTGTCGCGGATAAAATTTGACGGAACGTGAAGCAAATAAGGTATAAACCTTCGGCTGCGTTAAAGTCGTGACAAACCACATCGGCATTGAGGCAAAACGAATTTGGTATTGCATTGCCACTTTAATCGCTGAGTTTAAAGTCATATTACGGCGACGATACTCAGGTAAAAAACCCGCACGTGAATTAAAAATTAAAATCGGACGTTAATTATGTTCAAGCTTTAAAATACGTATAATATTTTGTCCGACTAATTGATTCTTATGAAAAAATTGGACAACAGGAATCGCAACAGCATCATGCATATATTCATAGACTTGTTCGATGCTCGAATTTGGGAAAATTTTCCGATCAAACTCCCACATCTGCTGAAAATATGTATGTTTAGATTCTGCGGGTAGTTTACTGAAATCAATAATGCTCTCAGAAATTTTCATACACCCAACCCCAATCCTCTTTTAAATTGTGCTTTACACATCTTTAGGCAAATTCACTTATTGCTGCACTCCATCCAAATCGAAATTTCGTGCTTAAACATTTTTAAAATAAACTTATTTGAGAAAATAATTATTGAACTATAAAACGATAAGAATTCATTAAGGTGGTAAAAATTTTATCTGTGTTTTCATTCAAGCAGCCTAGCCTATTCATCATTCAAAAAAATGGAAGAAAATGCCAGAATCTATGAGCTGTATTTATAAACTAAGTGTTACATTGTGTAAATATAAACGAGCCTACAATTTACTTTTTATCGAAATAATATGTGGCATGGCGCAGATATTAATATGGGTAAAAAAAGACAGCTTCGAAAAGCTGTCTTTTAACATCTAAATGGACGTATTAAGGTTGATAGAAAATCTCAACAGTCTTAATCCGGTTATCATCCATTTCGGTCACTTTAAACTGAATACCATTAAATTCAATTTCAGTACCAACAGAAACATTACCTTGTGTTTGGTCTAAAATTAAACCTGACACACTGATGTAACCATCATCTTCTTCGATTAAATCAAGCATGCCCAGCTCTAGCTCAAGTTGATACAAATCCAACATACCTGATGCTTTCCAGTGCTGATCATCCATTTTCACTAAATCGAGTTGTTCATCAGCATCAGGGAATTCACCTGCAATCGCCTCAAACACATCGAGTGGAGAAATCAAGCCTTGTACTGCACCGAATTCGTCAGTTACCAGCACCAATGAGCCTTTTGATGTACGCAAAGTATTAATGGCATCAATCACTTTCATCTTTTGGAAAATGAAGATTGGGCGATGACGTTTAATCAGTGCTTTTAAATCTTCTTCGCTATCAAGTACATCGATCAGTTCTTTCGCACGTACTATGCTGATCACTTTATCCAAGCTACCACGACAAACTGGGAATAAGCTGTGCGGGACAGAAAGCACTTGCTCACGAATTTGCTCAGGCGAATCATTTAAATCAACCCAAGAAATTTGATTACGCGGCGTCATAATTGATGCAACTGTACGCTCAGCAAGCGTTAATACACCACCAATCATGTAGCGCTCTTCGTCTGCAAAGGTTTCCTGTGCTTGACGCTGACCAACCGTTTCAGCCTCAATACGACCACCCATCAATTTTAAGATGTTATCTGCCGTACGATGACGAAGTGGAATTTTTGATTCATGTTTAATCGCATTACGTTGTGTAAATTGGTTAAATGCTTCAATAAGAATGGCAACACCAATACCTGAATAGATATAACCTTTCGGAATGTGGAAACCAAAACCTTCCGCAATCAAGCTAATACCGATTAACAGCAAGAAGCTTAAACATAAAATCACAACTGTAGGATGGCGATTTACAAATGCAGTTAATGATTTAGATGCAAGTAACATCACTGCCATTGCAACAACCATTGCAACCATCATGACATAAATGTTGTCAACCATACCAATTGCAGTGATCACCGAATCTAAAGAGAATACGGCATCTAAAATAACAATTTGCGCAACAACTGCTGTGAAGCTGGCATAAACAACATTCGTTGTAACTTTAACTTCAGGTTTACCTTCTATTTTTTCGTGCAGTTCAGTGACTGCTTTATAAACAAGGAATAAACCACCAAATAATAAGATCAAATCTCGACCAGAGAATGTCCAATCAAATACGGTAATAAGAGGTTGAGTTAAAGTGACTAACCAAGAGATTGCAAAAAGCAATCCAAGACGCATGATTAAGGCAAGTGACAGACCAATGACACGTGCTTTATCACGTTGTTCTGGGGGAAGTTTTTCAGCCAAAATGGCAATAAATACGAGGTTATCAATACCCAGTACAATTTCTAAAACAATTAAAGTAAGCAAACCAACCCAGATACCGGGGTCTAATAAAAATTCCATTAGTTAATACCCTCACTCTGAATTGTAAAAAAATTAATTAGACCAGCGCACGGCGACGGATCCATAATGTTAACCTCTATGACTTAAGACCTTTTTATTATGCACAATCTTCAGAATTTGTATTGTGCAAATAAATATTTTTTTGATAATTACTCTAAATTTTAAATGATCTAGATTATTTTAAGATTAATTACTAAGCACTAAACATATTTTTTGTAATGCAATGATCTTACTTTATGTAATTTTATGCCCCACTTTTTTTCATTTTATTTTATGTCAATGCTGTAAGTTCAAATCGCTTGTTCAACCCACATCAAGTAAAGCGTAAAAGAAAAATTTCATCAAAAACGTGTTACTACAACTATCAACAGCAGCAAAACTAATGTAGTAATACTTAACAAATCAATAAATTCTTCTTAATTTATTACTCTCTCAATTCCAATACAGAAAAAAATAAAATATTTTATGACCTTCTATGAATGACTTAGTCATAAATCTTAGCTGGTTAAAACTAAATCAGTATTTTCTATTAAGATAATCTAAAAACGAGATATCAGTATCCTTCCTTTTTTTTAGTGTGAAGTATTGCTATTACCCTCTATTTTTCAATAGAATGTTAAAACATTAAATAAAATTACAAAAAAATTCAGGGGAAACTTCATGACAAAAAAATATTCAAAATTTTTGCCGTCCACGGACGACTTCAGTTTAGAAAATTTTCCATTCTATTGGGTAACTCAAGTTCATGCACAATACGTATTGAACGTTGATCATGCGCTCAAAAAATATGGTTTAGACAACTCTCGTCGTCGCATTTTACTCGCACTGAAATCTAAACCACATGCAAGCGTTTCTGACCTTTCAGAAATGGTCGTATCTAAAATGTCGACAACAACTAAAATTGTTTATCGACTCAAAGATGAAGGTTTAGTTGATACTTATTCATGTGAAGATGATGCACGAATTACCCGTGTCATTTTGACTGAAAAAGGCTCAGAAATGACACAAAAAATTAATGATTTAACTAATGTCGTTCTTGAGCAATCATTTGAAGGTTTAACGCCATTACAAATTGAAAAAACTATGGAAAGTTTGAAACACATCTTCAAAAACTTAGCACGCTAAACATTCTGCATCACCGAAGTATCAATCGAAAAAGTTCAGTTGGCGACTGATTTTTTCGATTTTTATTTTGGGTACATGCGTACATTCAAATTCTTCAACTGGGAATCCGTGTATAAAACTGCTTATGTCAGAGCTTCTCCATGTGAGCCATTCTTGTAATCGGTCATGAGGAATAATAATAACTGAGCGTTTAACATCACCAGGCTCATGAAAGTCCTTCATCATTTCATGATCAATCGCATCCATGGTAATCATGCTACTTGATCGTATAATTTCATCCCCTTGTTTGCAGATTTCATAAAGTGCTGCAATATAAAAAGCTTGCCCATCTTTACGTCGAACACCCCATCGCTGAGGCTTATTTTCTATATATTTGGATTCATAAAATTCAGAAACGGGTATAACACCAAACTTACATTTAGAAATTGAATTTAAAAATGTTGGCTTTTGAAATAAGGTTTCATTGCGTGCATTATAGGCTTTTAATGCAATAGATTTGTCTTCTGCCCATTTCGGTACCATACCAAAACCAACTTTCCGCCACTCAAGTCCCTGAACTGATGCAAACAAAAGCGGCAGTTCATAATTTGGATACACCTCATTGGGATAATCAAAAGTGATCTCAGGTAAATTTAGTGACTTTAACTGAGCTAAAGTGATCGGTTTGAAATTGGCGCACATAATACACTGATGCGGTTCTAACAAATGAATACTTAGTCTTTCATAAACAACCAAAGATTAAAAGTTGTAAAAGTCCCTACTTTTAGATGTTATACGATTGAAATTTAAAAGCGCACCAATTGGTACGCTTTTATTAAAATGTTTAGTTTAGACTGGAAAAGTTTGCCAATGAGTGCGGGTAAATTCTTCAAAGATCCATTCCCCATTAAAACGCCCTAGTCCTGAATTTCGTTCACCACCAAACGGTGCATTGGCATGGTCTGCAACACTAATGCCATTAATGTGGGTCATTCCAACATCAAGTTTGGATGCAAACTCCCCACCACGTTCTAAATTCGAAGTACAGACTGCACTCGACAAGCCAAAACGGGTTGAATTGGCAATTTCAAATGCATGTTCCTCATTTTGAACTTTGATAATAGGCAATACTGGGCCAAAGCTTTCTTCCAGGGCAATATCTGCATGTGGATCCACTTCAGTAAAGATATGTGGTGCAACTACTTGCCCTTCTAAACCACCTGCATAAGCTAAAATTGCATTGTGCTGAATTGCATTTTGAATAATGGTTTTGAGTTTATCCACTTGGCTAGCATTAATGATTGGACCGATTAAGGTATCCGCCTGATTAGGATCACCGACGACAATTGTTTTTACTCGCTGAATAAGCTTATCCACATAAGCATCATGTATAGATTCATCCACAATGACGCGGTTCGTACTCATACAGATTTGACCTTGATGCAAAAACCGCCCCATTACAGTCAATTCAACAGCTAAATCTAAATCTGCATCATCCAAAATTACCAATGGCGCATTACCACCCAACTCTAGTGCAAGCCGCTTAATTCGTGAACTTGCCAAAGCTTTCACGCCAACTTGCTTACCGACTTCTGTAGAGCCAGTAAAAGAAATCATTTTCGGTACAGAATGTTCTACAAAATAATCCCCAATTTCACTGCCGCTGCCTGCAACAACATTCAATACGCCATGCGGCAAACCTGCTTCTTCAAATAATTTGCCGAGTAATGTACCACCTGTGACTGGCGTATCACTGGCTGGTTTAAGCACAACAGAGTTTCCACAAGCAATCGCCGTCACCACAGAACGCATCGATAAATGAAATGGAAAGTTCCATGGGCTAATCACCGCTATGACACCCAATGGCTTACGCAGTACAAAACTCTTTCGGCTCGGATCTTTACTCTCCAGTTGCGTGGTTTGCATTTTTTCAGGAAAACTCAGAGATTCTTTGATAATGCCAAGTGCTGCATCAACTTCAATATTGGCTTTTAAACGTGTACTACCAGATTCATCAATCAACCATTGAATAATTTCTTCGCGGCGCTGCTGAATAATTTCGCTCAACAGAGTAATGACTTGCTTACGAACTTGAATCGCTTTGATTCGTTCATCTTTAAAAGCGTGTTCTGCAGCACTATAAGCACTATCTACATCAACACTACTAGCTGCTTGTAAGTCAAAAATGAGCGTTTGATTATATGGATTTAGATTTTGGACATGACGTGTTGAAGTCCCAGCTCGCCATTGCCCACCTATATATTGAAGGTCTAAAGCAGTATATGCTGACATGATTTCAGTCCTATTTTTATCATTCGTTCCAATGTAAAGGCTTCAGCTGTGAAAAGCTATGATAAAAACAGGATGAAACTTTATTATTAATTTCTTTTACAACCCTATAAGTTAAACAGGCTGATTAATCTGTTGAATCGCTTTATAGATTCGCCAATATATATAACAGCTTATGATAACTTCAATACTCAAGTCTTTAATTGTAGTGATTTGCTCAAGCAGTGCCTCATCCATATTCACAGTCAACATAGGTAACAGCGCTTCGATGGCAACAACAATCACGATAAAAAGAACTAAAGTCTGAATAGTCACGGGCAAATACAATGCGATAAAGCGTTTTAAAAAATCTCGGCCATGCTCGCCACCATTGGCTTTAAAGATGGCATTCACCCAGCTAATCAAAAGCCCTATTTGCAGAACAAATGATGCCCACGCTTCAGTTGGTTTAGATTCAGGAGTCAATGTTAGCGCTAAATAACTAAAGAAAATCAATATTGAGCTAGCAATATAGTAATTTTTATAATGCGTTTCAGAGACTTTATTTAAGCGTATCTCTTCCACTAATCGTTTAACACTCCAAAAATACATAAATTTTCCTTTTCATTTTTATCTCGACATTCTAACTTTCTCAAGCAATAAAAAAAGCCTCCGAAGAGGCTTTTTTTGGATTTACAGATTAGTCACCTGTATAACCTTTTAATTTTAAACGGTAAGCATGAAGAAGCGGCTCTGTATAACCAGAAGGCTGCTCGCCACCTTTGAATACTAAGTCATAAGCTGCTTTGTATGCATAACCATCAAAGCCTGGGGCCATTGGTGTGTAAAGTGGATCGTTGGCATTTTGCTCATCCACAACTTTCGCCATGCGCTTAAATACTTCTTCAACTTGTTCAGCAGTTACGATACCGTGACGTAACCAGTTCGCAACGTGTTGAGAAGAAATACGTAAAGTTGCACGGTCTTCCATCAAACCCACGTTGTTGATGTCTAGAACTTTTGAACAACCTACACCCAAATCAACCCAACGAACGACATAACCTAAGATGCCTTGAAGGTTATTTTCGAGTTCTTTAGTTTTCTCTTCTTCAGACCAGTTTGTATCTGTCGCTAAAGGCGGCGTTAACAAGTCATCTAAAGATAGTGGCTGAGTATTCAACAACTCTTTTTGACGCTCAGAAACATTGCACTGATGGTAGTGAATCGCGTGAATTACAGCACCAGATGGAGACGGAACCCATGCACAACTTGCGCCAGCTTCTGGATGCTCAATCTTAGTTTTGTACATATCAAGCAACATATCTGGTTTTGGCCACATGCCTTTACCGATTTGCGCTTTACCACGTAAGCCTGCTTGTAGACCGATCATCACGTTACGGTTTTCGTAAGCTGGGAACCAGATTTGAGATTTCACTTCGCCTTTACGAACGAATGGACCTGCTTCCATGAAAGTATGGATTTCGTCACCTGTACGGTCCATGAAACCTGTATTAATAAAGATCGTGCGATCTTTCGCTTGTGCGATACAGTTTTTCAAGTTCACAGAAGTACGACGTTCTTCGTCCATGATACCGATTTTCAAAGTCTTCGCAGGTAGACCAAGCGCTTGTTCAGCACGCTCAAATAATTCAACTGCAAATGCAACTTCTTCTGGACCGTGCATTTTTGGTTTAACGATGTACATAGAACCTTTACGAGAGTTCTTGTTTTCGTTTTCGCCCTTGATGTCTGCAAACGTCAATAACGGTGTGATCAATGCATCCATGATGCCTTCGTAGATTTCAGCACCATCTACAAGGATCGCAGGGTTTGTCATCAAATGACCCACGTTACGAAGAAGCATCAATGAACGACCGTGAAGCGTAGTTTCACCACCGATCAAGTTTTTGTGCGTACGGTCTTTGTTCAATGTACGAGTAACAGTTTTACCATTTTTCTCAATAGACTCAGAAAGTGTACCTTTCATTAAGCCTAACCAGTTACGGTAGCCTTCAACTTTCTCTTCAGCATCAACTGCAGCAATTGAGTCTTCCAAATCTTGAATTGTGGTCACCGCAGCTTCAAGAACTAAGTCTTTAACGCCAGCAGCATCTGTTGAACCAATTGGGCTCGTCGCATCAACTTCAATGATTACATGTAAACCATTGTTTAAAAGTACGATTTCAGTTGGTGCAGCTTCGTCACCATTAAAACCAACAAACTGAGCTTCTTTCGCTAAAGTTGCAGTTGAGCCATCTTTTAGGCTTACAACTAACTTTTTACCTTCTACCGCATATTTAGTTGCATCTGCATGCGAACCATTAGCTAGCGGGAAAGTTTCATTTAAGAAGTTTTTAGCAAATTCGATAACTTTTGCGCCACGAGCTGGGTTATAGCCCTTACCTTTTTCCGCGCCGCCTTCTTCAGAGATCACGTCAAAACCGTAAAGCGCATCGTAGAGTGAACCCCAACGTGCATTCGCAGCGTTTAAGCAGTAACGTGCATTACGCACAGGTACTACCAATTGCGCACCAGCCAATAATGCGATTTCTTCGTCTACATTTTCTGTGCTGATTTGAAAATCTTCTACTTCTGGTAATAAGTAGCCAATTTCAGTAAGGAAAGCTTTGTAAGCTTCGAGTTCAAATTTGTTGTTGCGGTGCCATTCATCAATTTTAGCTTGAATGTCGTCACGCTTAGCCAATAGTGCTTTGTTCTTTGGGCTAAGATCGACAACGACTTGTTCAAAGTTTTTCCAGTAAGTTTCACTGTCTAAACCCGAACCCGGTAGTGCTTCATTTTCGATGAAATCGTAAAGTTCTTTAGCAATCGCTAACTTGCCTTTTTGAATACGTGCAGTCATTGTCTTTCCTGATATTGCTATTTTTTATAACAAGAGATTCTAGTATACCCATTTATACTTTGCTGAATAGTACTATCACATTCCTAAATAATGATCATTTTCTATGTAATGAAATACCCTCATCATTCAACATAATTAAGATCAGAAATACGACGTCATCATCAGCCTGAATACCTTTTTACAGTGTATAAAGTTTTTGAAATGTCGAAATTAGACTTAAGTGCAGAATTTTGTTCTAAAACTGAACAAATAGACCCAAGCGTCTAACAAACTCACTCGATTAAGCCATGAAATTCGCTGAATGTCGATGCTGCAACTTCAACCAATCAGTTTAAATTTAACGCTTTTATCGATGAATTATTAAACAGCCCGACTTCTTATTAAATGATGCTTTTATCTTGCGAAATCGCTTTTAAAGTCGATTGTTCGTTCTACATTTCTTCTTATCTATACAAGTAATCTAAAACTAAAAATCAAAAAAAAAGAACGCCATTAGGACGTTCTTTTTACATTACAACAAAAACTCTTAATTTTCTAAGGTAGATTCTGGTGCATTGATTTGACGATGCGATGTTTGAAGATAATCATCAGACTGCATTTCAAGCAAACGTGAGCGGGTACGCTCAATTTCAAATGCCAACTTCTCACCTTGATAAATATCAATAATACTATCTTCAGATGTGAGGAGTAATTTTACGCCACGATCATAGAATTCATCGACCAAATAAATAAAACGACGTGTACCTTCAGAAAGGTAATCTGTTAAATGCGGAACATTACTCACCAAAACCGTATTATAAATATTGGCAATTTCAATAAAGTCTGCAGGACTACGTGGCTTCAAGCATAGCTCAGAATATTCACACCAAAGCACATCCTCAGTATGGCCAATCGTTTCCACAATTCGATTATTAATTAAAATTGCTTCTTGTGACTGCACCTGTGTTTGCGTCAATGCTGTAAAGCGCTGTGCCATCCACAACTTATGTTCGTGGGTTAATGGTGATTTAAACAACTGTGCTTGCTTCAATACACGTAAACGGTAATCCACACCTGCATCGACATTTAAAATAACGCAGTTCTTTTTCACCATTTCAATAGTCGGAATAAAACGGTCACGATGAATACCATTTTTATATAAACCATCTGGTGCAATGTTTGAAGTTGCTACAAGTGTGATTCCACGTGTAAATAATTTCTGGAACAAGTCACTTAAAATCATTGCATCAGTAACGTTCGATACAAAGAACTCATCGAAACAAATCACCACAGCTTCTTTGTAAATTTGATCTGCAACAAGCTCTAATGGATTACGTTGTCCTGATAGCTTATTTAACTCACGATGCACATATTGCATGAAGTGATGGAAATGCATACGGGTTTTACGGCGAAATGGTACAGATTCATAGAACTGATCCATTAACCATGTTTTACCACGACCTACACCACCCCACATGTACACACCCTTCGGTGCAGTTTGACGGCGGAAGCGACGGAATGCTTTTTTCGACGCTTTAAAACGCTGTATTAATTCCTGCCAAACACGATCCAGCTCATGCACTGCTTGCGCCTGCTCTTGATCTGGTAAAAATTGACCAGATGCTAAAGCTTGAGTATAACGCTCAGCCGGTGAAATCGGTGTGAAAGAGGTGTTTTGTGTAGACTGAAATTCGGACATATCATTGAATACTTTTTTGGGCTACATAAATTATAGCGGAGATTGAATTTGAAGATATAACACTTTGGCATTAATCAACTTAGGCTATTTGTTATATTGGCGCGGACTATGACCAAACCAGCGTTTAAATGCGTGATTGAACGCCGCCGGCTCAGAATAACCGAGCAATTCTGCAATCATTTCAATTGAATACTCATTATATTCAATCAGGCGTAAAGCCTTATCTTTAATAATATCTTCACGAATTTGCTTATAACTGGTATTTAACTGCTGCAATTGATGACGTAAAGTTCGTTCCGGCAAATTTAGTGCCTGTGCAGTTGCCGCCATACTCGGCATAGCTCCACTTTGCAATTCTAAATAATCCTGAACACGTTGAATTAGTGATGGTGCATTTTCATCAGCAGACAAACGCTCTAGCTCAGTAATACATTTCGACTCATACAAACGAAAGGTAATAATATCCGCCGATGGAATACGGATATCTAATACATTTTCATCAAACCAAAAGGCAGCACATGGTGCTCCAAAACGAACTTGGGTTCCATAATAGTCTGTGTACATTTGCAGCTTTTCAGCTTGTTCAGGTTGAGCAAATGGCAAATCTATTTCAACTTGAGGCGTCGAAAGCCCCATCATCTTATATAAGTCACGAATGAACTTATACGTCCCTGAAATTTCAGACTGCGCAAGTAAAGCGCCTAAAGGTGAATACACATCTTGCGGCTGATAGCATAGTGCAACTTTATGGTTACTCATTTGCAAACTCAACCGCCCAGTTAAGTGCGTCAGTTGTTGAAAACGAATACCTTGATTGAGCGCTTGGCGTAATGTATCACTGGTAACCAAAAGCATCAGCAATGGTCCATATCCAGCAAGAGCATAATGCTGCCCTATATAAAGTCCTTGCTCAGGTTCTACATCTTTACCTATAACTTTAAGGACATCCCATTCCAAACTCGGATGTATAACAGATGTGGGATCAAGTGCATCAACACGCAGCCCTATGCTTTGCAAACGCTGATCTACATCTACGCCCGCTTTACGCATACCTTGCACTAAATACATCAGGCTGAGAATAGATCGCTTCATATACTCTAGAAAATATAAATTTCGGTGGTGTTTCAAAAAGTATGCTGAAAAAAAGCAGGTTGAATTTTGATAAAATAGAGAAATGCAAATAACTCTAGAAATCAAATGTCCAACCTGCCTCAGTGACAGTATAAAGAAAAATGGCATCAA
>NZ_VPDH01000089.1:0-11873 GCF_013417785.1 Acinetobacter sp. YH12227
GATCCATGCACGTGTAGCAGTTCTTAACAGATTTACGGAATTAGGTCGACCACTTACCCAAGTTACGCCTTAAATTTGGCTCAATTAGGGGCGCTTTGCATTTCAAATCTTTGTGCAACAAAGCCATATTGATTGCTAATTGAATAAATAAACCCTAGTAAAACAGTTCAGAAAAACGAAACTTCCTGTCATACTACGCAGTCATCAAATGGATACTTTGAATAGAGGTAAAGAGCGTGATTGCAGTAGGTATTGTCGGTGGAACAGGGTATACAGGCGTTGAATTGTTGCGTCTATTGCTACGACATCCAAATGCAGAAGTAAAACTTCTGACTTCACGTACTGAAAATGGTCGTCGTGTTGACGATATGTTCCCAAGTTTACGTGGACATACAGACCTTTGCTATTCAGACCTAAATATAGAAGAACTTAAACAATGTGACGTTGTATTTTTTGCAACACCGCATGGCGTAGCAATGAAACATGCTGAAGAGTTGGTTGCAGCAAATACTAAAGTAATTGACCTTGCCGCTGACTTCCGCTTGCAGGACTTGGCTCAGTTTGAAAAATGGTATGGTTTAGACCATGCATGTCCAGAATTATTAAAAGATTCAGTTTACGGTTTATCAGAACTTAACCGTGAAAAAATTAAACAGGCCAATGTGATTGGTAACCCAGGTTGCTACCCAACTACAGTACAGCTTGGTCTAGCGCCAGTACTCAAGGCTGACGCATTGGTGAAACCTGAAAGCATTATTATTGATGCAAAATCAGGTGTGTCTGGTGCAGGCCGTAAAGCCAGCCTAGGTATGATTTATTCTGAAAATGCAGATAACTTTAAAGCCTATGGCGTTGCAGGCCACCGTCATCATCCAGAAATTGTGGAAGCATTAGAAAATATTTCAGGTCTAAAAGGTGTGTTTAACGAAATTTTATTCGTACCGCATTTAGTACCGATGATTCGTGGCATGCTCAGTACAATTTATATTGATCTAACTGATGCAGGCGCTGAAGCAGACTTACAAAGTTTATATGAAGCTTTTTATGCCAATGAACAATTTGTTGATGTCATGCCAGCAGGTAGTTCACCAGAAACTCGTACGGTGCGTGGTGCGAACCAATTACGTATTGCGATTTGCAAACCACAACCGAAAAAATTGGTAATTCTTGTTGCGCAAGATAACTTGGTTAAAGGTGCGGCAGGACAAGCGGTACAAAATATGAACTTAATGTTTGGCTTTGCTGAAAATGCAGGCCTACAAGGCATTGGTTTATTACCATAAAAAACGTTTTAAAACTTCACACCCATTTCAATCTAGATTTAAATGGGTGCTTTGAATGAACCAAAATAAGAGATGACGATGTCGAATACAGAATCAAATATCACGTCACAGCCGGATAACAGTGAAAAAACGCCTTTTATGAAGACGAATATGCCACTGGCAATTGGTGCAGCAATACTGGCACTGAGCAGCGGCTTACTCGGATACAGTATTGGTCATCGTCAAGGCTTAACGGTTGTTGGTTATGATGCTGATGCAGAACAGCTCGTAGATGTTGTGCAGAAGCAGAAAACTGAACTTGCAACATTAAACAAAAATTTGAATGCTGCTATCCAAGAACGGGATGTTGCAGTTAGTAATTCAAATGATTTGTACTTGGCTGTTAATAAAGCACGTGATGAGCAAGAACATTCAGGTAATTTAGGTATTTTATATCGTGAAGTGTTACGTCAGCGTGGAGGGATGCCGCTTGCTGTACAGCATTTAGCGATTAAACCTTTGCCTGAAAATGCATTTGAATACCAATTAGATTTAGTACAAGTCAGCCCATCAAAAAGCTCTGTTTCGGGTAGTGTTGAAATCCGCTTAATTAAAGGCACAGAAGTATTGGCTGTACCATTAGAAGATAAAAACTTTAATTTCAGTGAAAGTGAGCGACTTACAGGTCGCTGGACGATGCCAAAAGGCTTCAGTCCAGATTTTATTGAAGTACGCTTATCGGGTAGTAAACCTGTTATTCGTCGTTTTAGCTGGTCTAAAGGTCAGCCTGTTGAAAATCAATCAGCATTCCTTTCAGAAATTCCACAAACTGAAGCAAGTGTTAACTAAGTGCGAAACCCAAATTCTATGCGAAGTAATAAACGTCAAATGTGCTTATCTGACATCAAAAACTCTTTTCACCAATCTGGTTTGATCGATTGGCATCTGACTCCGAGTCTAAGTCAAGGCTCACATGAAGATGGAGATTCAGATATTCAGGTTTTGACTGCTCCTCCTGAGTTAAAGCGTCCGCCGATGTATGCTGTCGTATTAATGAACGATGATTACACCCCAATGGACTTTGTTATTGAAATTTTACAACAATACTTTGCTTTGAATCTTGACCAAGCTACTCAAGTAATGCTAACTGTACATTATGAAGGAAAGGGTGTTGCAGGGGTTTATCCGCGAGACATTGCGGAGACTAAAGCAAACCAGGTCAATAATTACGCTCGATCACAAAGTCATCCATTACTTTGCCAGATTGAGCCAAAAGATTAATAAGGGGATTACATGCTCAGTCGTCAATTAGAAGTATCATTACGTTTGGCTGTCAGCATGGCTCGTCAAAAGAGACATGAATTTTTGACGGTAGAACATTTATTATTGGCTTTACTGGACAATGACTCTGCTGTAAATGCATTAAAAGCATGCGGTGCAGACATTATCGTTCTTCGCAAAGAACTTGAAGAATACGTCGAACAACATACCCCTAAGCTTGGTGAAAATAGCGATCAAGCACCACATCCAACAGAAAGTTTTGACCGCATTTTGCAACGTGCGATTTTCCATGTGCAATCAAGTGGCAATGACCGTACTGTCGAAGGTGCTGACATTCTAGTTGCGATGTATTCAGAACGCGATTCGTTTGCAGTTTATTTACTGAAACGTCATCAAATCAATCGTTTGACATTGACTCAATATTTGTCACACGGTACACGCAAAGATGAATCACAAGTAGAAGAAGAAATTGAAGAGCTTGATGGAGAGACTTCATCTTCTGCCGATGCGGGGCCACTTGAGTTATATACAACCAATTTAAATGCCGAAGCACAAAAAGGCAAAACTGATCCACTGATTGGTCGTGAAAAAGAAATTGAGCGTACAGCACAAATCCTTTGCCGCCGCCGCAAAAACAATCCATTACTTGTTGGTGATCCTGGTGTAGGTAAAACCTCCATCGCCGAAGGCCTGGCGTGGTTAATTGTGAATGGTAAAGCGCCAAAGCCACTTGAAAATGCTGAAGTGTTTAGCTTAGATATTGGTGCATTAGTTGCGGGTACAAAATACCGTGGCGATTTTGAAAAACGCTTAAAACAACTTTTAAATGCATTAAAGAAAAAACCTGAAGCGATTTTATTTATTGATGAAATTCACATGATCATTGGTGCGGGCTCGAGCATGGGCAGCACAATGGATGCCTCGAATTTGATCAAACCAGCTTTGGCAAATGGAACATTACGTTGCATTGGTTCAACAACTTTCCAAGAATATCGTCAAGTCTTTGAAAAGGATCATGCTTTATCACGCCGTTTCCAAAAAATTGATGTCAATGAGCCCTCAATCTCAGAAACCATTGATATTTTACGTGGCTTGAAATCTAAGTTTGAAGATTTCCATCATGTTAAATATGAAGATCAAGCTCTCGTTTCAGCAGTTGAACTTTCTGCCAAGTTCATTAATGATCGTTTCTTGCCAGATAAAGCTATTGATGTAATTGATGAAGCTGGTGCGCAGCGCCGTTTGAAAGCTGAACAAGATGATACGGTTATTTCAGTTGAAAACATTGAAGATATCGTTTCTAAAATTGCGCGTATTCCACCGAAAACAGTATCGAAAGATGATAAAAGCGTTTTGGGTAATCTCGAACGTGATCTTAAGCGAGTTGTATTCGGGCAGGATGAGGCAATTGAAGCTTTGGCATCTGCCATCAAGCTTTCTCGTGCAGGTTTGAAAGCACCAGATAAGCCAGTAGGTAACTTTGTATTTGCTGGGCCTACGGGTGTAGGGAAAACTGAAGTCACTAAACAATTGGCAAAATTGCTGGGTGTTGAACTTGTTCGTTTCGATATGTCTGAATATATGGAACGTCATGCAGTCTCACGTTTAATTGGTGCACCTCCGGGCTATGTCGGTTTTGATCAAGGTGGCTTACTCACTGATGCGATTCATAAAAATCCGCACTGCGTACTGTTGCTTGATGAAATTGAAAAAGCACATCCTGATGTCTTTAACTTGTTATTACAGATTATGGATCATGGCTCGTTGACGGATAACAATGGTCGAAAATCTGACTTCCGTAATGTGGTACTTGTGTTGACTACGAACATCGGTGCAGAAAGTATTTCACGTGTAAGTATCGGTTTCATGGAGCAAGACAACAGCCGTGATAACCAAGATGCAATGAAAAAAGCCTTTTCGCCAGAGTTCCGTAACCGTTTAGATGGTGTGATTCAATTCAAAGCCTTGCCAACAACAGTTATTGAAAGTGTCGTAGATAAGTTCTTAACTGAACTACAGGCACAATTAGATGACAAAAAAGTCATTCTTGAAGTTGATCAAGATGCGCGTGAGTGGATGGCAGAACAAGGATATGATCGCCTTATGGGTGCACGTCCAATGCAGCGTTTGATTCAAGAACATCTGAAAAAACCACTTGCTGAAATGATTCTTTTTGGTGAGTTAGCAGAACATGGCGGTAATGTTGCAGTTTCTGTGAAAAAAGAAAATGGTAAAGCGGTTGGTTTGAAACTTGAAGTATTTGAAGATCAAACCGCTGAACCTGCTTAAATCGCTTTTATGAATAGAAACCCGTGTTCGCACGGGTTTTTTATGTGCTTATATTTTTGGAATGAAAAAGGCTATCAACGATGGATATACAACTCAGTAAAGTCTTAGCTACGTTTGGACTTTTTCTGATTACTGCAGTGATGGAAATCTTAGGTTGTTATTTTCCCTATTTGATTTTAAATCAACATAAATCGCAGTGGTTATGGATCCCAACGGCATTGGCCTTAGCTGCGTTTGTATGGTTATTAACATTACATCCAGCTGCTTCAGGACGAATATATGCAGCCTACGGTGGCATTTATATTTTTACAGCATTAATGTGGCTAAAATTTGTTGATCAAGTGAGCTTGACTCGTTGGGATATTATGGGTGGTGCAATTGTATTGGTTGGAGCAGCAGTCATAATTTTACAACCCCAAGGTCTAATACGCTAAAAATTGATTTAGTTTCATAAACCTTGTTGTATCGATAGATGCAATTATTTAAATTTGCACTCAGTATTTTTAATGGTGATTTCGTATTGCTTTGTACCCGAGCTTAGATCCATTTCAATTTTATATGGATTAACACGTTGAAATTGATGCTCGAATAGTAATTCACAGTTTTGAAGTGAATTATGCTTGATGAGTTGCTTTACCTTGAGTTCACCGACTGATTGTTCAAATTGGGCAAAATCAGGAGTGGTGATAATGCCATCAATTTCAATCTTATCCGCTTCCACTTCCATTTTTTCCATCAACATGTTTTGATCAACTTGATAGGGTAGAGTGCGTGAATCTTCATCACTAATTGCAGCAAGTATTTCGTTTAAAGCTGTTTTGTTTTTAATTCTAAAATTGCTGTCTAAAATCTGCTTTTTCACCAAATATTGATCTAATTCACTTGGTTCACCAGCATAAGAAAAAGTAGATAAGCTCAATCCAAGAGCCAATAAGCAAATATTTTTTAAACGCATAATCCTAATCACTTATAAAACTTATGGTTTTATTAAAACATGTGCATATAAAAAAAGCACCTTTCGGTGCTTTTTTTAACAAAAGATCTGATTATTTTTTCATATTTTCATTCAATAAAAACTCAACCAATGCTTTTTGTGCATGTAAGCGGTTTTCAGCTTCATTCCAAACCACTGCATTTTTGTGATCAAGCATATTTTCAGAAATTTCTTCACCACGGTGTGCAGGTAGGCAGTGCATAAATAAGCAATCAGGATGTGCTAAGTCCATTAAGCGTTCATTTACCTGATAATCAGCGAAAGCTTTTTCACGGATTTTTTGTTCTTCTTCTTGTCCCATGCTCGCCCAAACGTCTGTAACAATTAGGTCAGCATTTACTGCAGCATCTTCCGCAGAGCTAACAAGTTCAGCACAATGAGCAAATTCAGCTAAAAATTCAGGTTTTGGTTCATAGCCTTTTGGTGCCGCAATTTTCAATTTAAAGCCCCACATGTGTGCAGCTTCAATATAAGAATTACACATATTGTTGCCATCACCAATCCAAGCAACAGTTTTACCTTCAATCGAACCACGGTGTTCAACGAATGTTTGAACATCGGCAAGTAATTGGCAAGGGTGGTGGTCATCTGTTAATGCATTGATTACAGGAACTTTCGAATAAGACGCAAAACGTTCAACAATGTCATGTCCAAACGTACGGATCATAACAATATCAAGCATGCTAGAAATTACACGAGCAGAATCTTCAACTGGCTCACCGCGACCAAGTTGTGAGTCTCGCGAAGAAAGGAAAATTGCACTACCACCAAATTGGCTCATACCTGCTTCGAACGATACACGGGTACGGGTGCTCGATTTTTCAAAAATCATACCCATGACTTTACCAACGAAAGGTTGGAAAACTTCATTGTTATGTTGCTTGCGCTTGAGTTCGATTGCGCGTTGCACAATTTGATTGAGTTCTAAAGTCGATAAATCGCGTAAAGTTAAAAAGTGACGTAGAGCCATTGTTACTCCACAATAATTGCTGAATCAAAAATACAGAACAACAATTAGTTGTTGGTTAGTTAAGAAAAAAAGGAATCGATTAATATACTATAAGAGATACAAATTGCAAAAAAACTAGCGTTTTTGATGACCGTCTAGGAATCGATCAACACAATAACTGATGTAATCGTTGGTTTCTTGATCATTTTCATCAATTGAAATGCCCATCAGAACACGCCATTCCAAATTTCTTAAAATGCCAAAATAAAATTGCGCTGAAAATAGTGGCTTTTCACAGAATAACAAACCATATTCATGTGCTTGCGCTAAGGTTTCTGCAATTGAGCATTGTACATGTTTGGGGCCTTGTTCATGGATGTGACGCGCAATTTCTGGATTACGCCCAGTTTGTTCTAAAACTAAGCGCATAAAGGCGGCATTTTCTGGCAGCGCAATATGTTTATGGAAGTTGACCAAGTTGAGAATCAGGTAGCTACGAAAATCGGTGTCTTGATCGATGGTAAAAGGTAGACAAATATCTTTAAAAAATAAGCTACGGCGATAATCACAAATCGCTTTAAACAAACCGTCTTTATTACCGAAATATTTATAAATCGAGGCTTTAGAACCACCTGCATGGTTCACAATATCGTCTAGTGAAACAGCCTCGAAACCGCGTTGCAAGAACAATTCTGTTGCACTGTCTAAAAGCGCAACACAACGCTCATGGCCCCGCCGAGTTTGTGGCAGGTCACGTGCTAAAGGTTCGATGTGCGCTAAGTCTTGCATATAACGATAATGTGCCAATATAACAGAGAGAATAATTGAAATTATATCAAAAATATGCACACATTACTTACTTAGTGAAAAATAGAAAATCTTTGACTAAAGGCTAATAAGAAAAGTGTGAATAGTGAATATTTTGACTAAAGTTTTAGAGTTTTTAGCCTAGAAAGCCATAGAGTTGGGAGAATTTATGGATATACTCAAAACTCAAAATTAAAGTAAATGCCGTGGAAAGGAATATGACACAACAAACGTCTGCAGGCTTAAGATTTAGACAAGCATTGGAAGTAGAAAAACCATTACAGATCATTGGCACAGTAAATGCCTATGCAGCAATGATGGCAAAAGAAGTTGGATATAAAGCTATTTATTTATCTGGTGCAGGTGTTGCGAACTATTCATATGGTTTACCTGACTTAGGCATGACCAGTCTGGATAACGTTCTAGAAGATGTACGTCGTATTACAGAACGTGTTGATACGCCATTATTGGTAGATATTGATACAGGTTGGGGCGGAGCATTTAATATTGCCCGCACTGTGAAGCAAATGATTGCTGCTGGCGCTGCGGCAGTTCATATTGAAGACCAAGTTGCCCAAAAGCGTTGTGGCCACCGTCCAAATAAAGAGATCGTCACTCAACAGGAAATGGTTGATCGGATTAAGGCAGCAGTAGATGCGAAGACGGATTCAAACTTTGTCGTGATGGCACGTACTGATGCACTACAAAAAGAAGGTTTACAAGCAGTTATAGATCGTGCATGTGCATGTGTAGAAGCCGGTGCTGATGCGATTTTTGCTGAAGCAATGACTGATATTACCATGTACAAAACTGTCTGCGATGCAGTCGGTGTCCCTGTACTGGCAAACATTACAGAGTTTGGAGATACCCCTTACTACACCAAAGAAGAATTAGGTGAGCAAGGGATTAGCATGGTGCTTTATCCATTGTCTCCGACACGTGCAATGCAAAAAGCAGCACTCGAAGTGATGCAGGCGATTCGCAATGAAGGTACACAAGTGAATGTACTCGACAAAATGCAACAACGTAAAGAACTGTATCAATTCCTTGATTATCACACTTTTGAAAATACCTTAGATAAATTATTCACAGAAGGAAAATAAAAATGGCTGAAGGAAAAGTACTCACGGGCGCAGGGTTGCGCGGACAAGTTGCTGGTAAAACAGCATTGTCAACTGTAGGCAAAAGTGGTGCGGGCTTGACTTATCGTGGTTATGACGTTCAAGACTTGGCAGAGAATTGCCAGTTTGAGGAAGTTGCGTACCTTATTTTCTTTGGTGAATTACCGACAACAGAACAACTTGCTGCATACAAAGCAAAATTAAAATCTTTACGTCAATTACCGCAAGCGTTAAAAGAAGTTTTAGAGCGTATTCCTGCGGATTCACATCCAATGGATGTGATGCGTACAGGCGTTTCAATGTTAGGTAACCTTGAAACTGAAAAATCGTTTGAAGAGCAACAAGACGTTGCAGATCGTATTTTGGCAACATTACCTGCAATTATTTGTTACTGGTATCGTTTTAGCCATGATAGCGTGCGTGTAGAAGAAAATACCGATGATGATTCAATTGGCGCACAATTCCTGCATCTACTTCGTGGCGAAAAACCAAATGAATTGCATGAGCAAGTGATGAATGTATCGTTAATTCTATATGCAGAGCATGAATTTAACGCGTCAACATTTACAGCACGCGTTTGCGCTTCAACTTTGTCTGATATGCATTCATGTATTACGGGTGCAATTGGTTCATTACGTGGTCCACTACACGGTGGTGCCAATGAAGCTGCAATGGAAATGATTGAAAACTGGACGTCACCAGAAGAAGCTGAGCGTGAAATGCTTGGTAAATTGGAACGTAAAGAAAAAATCATGGGCTTTGGTCATGCGATCTATAAAGACAATGATCCGCGTAATGGCATTATCAAAATTTGGTCTGAGCGTTTAGCAAAAGACGTTGGCGATACCGTACTTTATCCAGTATCTGTTCGCTGTGAAGAAGTCATGTGGCGTGAGAAGAAACTATTCTGTAATGCTGACTTCTTCCACGCTTCGGCATACCATTTCATGGATATTGCAACAAAACTATTTACACCAATCTTTGTGATGTCGCGTGTAACGGGTTGGGCAGCGCATGTAATGGAACAACGTGCAGATAACCGTATTATTCGCCCAAGCGCAGACTATACTGGTCCTGAATTGCGTAAAGTTGTACCAATTGCTGAACGTTCAGCAGCATAACTAGAGTATTTATAAAAAAAGCCTCTTCGGAGGCTTTTTCAATTTTATATAGAACAGCTACTTACTTAATAAAATGGGATCTTCTACGGTATATCCAGTTTCAAATGGGATACCTAAGTATTTAACTGTGCTGAGTAAATAAGGCTGTTGAGGTACTTTGTAGGTTTGTGAAACTTTTAAGCCTTCTTTATATGTTTCAGCGGTTTGTAATGCGCTTTTATATGTTGAATTTTTAACACGGTATTGATATTTCCACTTATCTATGGTTTCACTGGGGTCATACCAAGCTTTGGCTGTACCATTCATGGTTGTGATCATTTGTATTCGCACATTGTTGTTATTAATCGGTGTTAAGCGAGTCAGTCGATTTTTTATTTTTTTTATCTCTTTATCAAAAGCTGTGCTGTCTTGATCATAGTCAATACGTTTAGTTTTTGGATTGATATAGAGCGATTTAACAGTGATGAGTTGAGTAGGTGATTTCGCATTTAATTGATAGTAGTAAAGTTGCGGTAAACGACCACGGCCATCATGAAAATGTCGCATAACATAAATTTTTTGATCTTTCTTATCAAAGCCCAACACTTCGATATTTTGTGGTCCACCAACAGTTGCATATGCTGACAATGAAAATAAGCTAAAGAACGCAGCACTAAAAGTATGTAAATGATTCATGCAATGCGCTCCAAAAAAAATGAACTTAGAGAATATTATGTCGCTTAGAAAGCATTTAAAACGATAAGAATTGTATCTATTTATTGTTGGATTAAATTTAAGATATTGCTAGCGACATGATCAGTCAGAATATTCAGTCGTTCTAATGGCTTGCCTTCAATAAAATAGTGGTAATTTGATATTTGCCCTTTAAAAGAAATAGAAATATAAAAAGTACCTTCAGGTTTATCCAATGTCGCACTGCCTCCAGGCTTTAATAACCCTGTACATGCTACAACAAAATCGGCATGCTTAAAAAGTTGGTGACCATGTGTAGCCATAGCTTCGGTCACTTCTGCAGATTCTGCAGTAAATGCAGTAATTATTTCATTGTCTATTTTTAAAATTTCACGCTTAACCGAAGGATCATAGCTTACAAGCCCGCCGAGTAAGATGTCTGCGCCACTATTTTTATATATAGAAAACTGACTACGCAAATAGCCTGAGCTCGCACTTTCAACAAAAGCGATGGTTAAATTTTGCTGTTGCAATTGATCACAGCATGTTTTCAAAATTGACATTGCGCTAAAGTCCAATATTGTGTGAAATAAGTTTTAGTTAGAATGAATTTCTAATCAGATATCTATCTATAGATCGATATTTTACCTGAGTTTAAAAGTGAAAAATGCTTAATCGATTAGAAGCTGAACAAAATAACCAATTAAAGGTTTCCTATCCTGCTAAAGGGTGTTAAAACTTAAAATAAAGAGCGTATCAAAAGTGGGAACATTTCAATGAAAACGACTGTTAAATATGTAGTATTAAAAAGCCTAGACTATCAGTTAGGCACACCACTTTTTCAAGAAGAACTTGATGTGGATGGTCTTTATTTTGATCAAATTCCATCTATCATCCAGTATCAAAATCACCAGTTTAAAGTTAAAAGTAAAGAGTTAAAGCGAGTTTATTTAGCTGAAGAAAATGAAGACAGCCAAACGATTATTGTTAAAGTTTTATCTGTATAAAATTATAAATAAGAATTGCTCTCATTTATAATGAGGGCTTTTTTATTATTTAAAAACTTCCGGTGAAACATATTGTAATTTTATTTTAGATTGAATATAAAAATAGATAATAAATATTTAATACACATATAAATTTCATTTATCAGGATTGCTTGATTAATTAATATACTTTTATATGCGTAAATTTTTTATGTTTTATTTATAATATAAGCAGCTTTGTTGCACAAACCTATCTGTAAAGGGTTTTTCAGCGATATAATTTTCAAATGAAGAAGCCTGCACACAAAATCTACCGCACAACCAATTGGCCCGCATATAACCGAGCACTTATGAGTCGCGGAAATATTGCCATTTGGTTTGATCCTGCTAC
>NZ_VPDH01000090.1:0-11487 GCF_013417785.1 Acinetobacter sp. YH12227
AATGGGAGTGCATGAGCTGTGGTACAGCTCATGATCGAGATATAAACTCAGCTCTAAACATTCTTGCGCTTGGGCATAAGCGTCTAGCTGTAGGAATCACCCTTTTTTAAGGGGGTGAGGATGTCAAGGTATGAAATTTAAAGATATTATCAGAAACATTCTTAAAATTTTGTTTAGCCCTAACCGTGGCTAAGCAATAGCCATGATGCTGGTTTTTTTAGGTTCAAACATAAACAAAAGGACATAAATCAATGAGATTATGCCCTTTATTTTCAAACATGGTTTTTAAAATCTGAGGTCTTATTTACCAATACAGAATGATCCAAAAATCTTACCCAACAAATCATCTGCGCTAAAATCACCGGTAATTTCGCCAAGCGCATTCTGTGCTAAACGCAAAGACTCCGCGACCAATTCACCTGCGTTATATACCACCAATTGTTCACGTGCTTCAGCAAGATATAGCTGAGTGCGCTTCATTGCGTCTAAATGGCGTGTACGCGCAATAAAGGTATCTTCTTCTGGTTGGAAGCCAGCATGCGCTGTAATCGCATCTATGAGCGCCTGAACACCGGTTTCTTGTTTCGCTGAGACAGTGATATGACGAAAACCTTGGAAATCGGTGATTTCAGCTTGTGAACCTGTTAAATCACATTTGTTTCCAATAAGCATTAAGCGTTTTGGTTCGATGTGATCAGCAAAATATGCCTGCGCCAATTGCAGAGGATCTTCACCTTGGCTTAAGTCATAGACCAAAAGTAACAGGTCAGCTTGTTCAATTTCTTGAATGGCGCGACGTATCCCTTCTTTTTCCACCACATCGCCTGTTTCACGTAAGCCTGCGGTATCTGTCAGAGTAATAGGTAAACCATTTAAGCTAATTTTCTCATGCAGTACATCGCGTGTAGTACCCGCAATATCCGTTACAATGGCACGATCAATACCCGCCAAAGCATTTAACAGTGATGATTTACCGGCGTTGGGCTTTCCTGCAATCACCACCTGTAAACCTTCACGTAATAACTGACCTTGACGCGCAGATTGTTGTACTTGAGTGACAGCGTTTGCGACACCATCAAGTAGGTTCAAAATCTTACCATCTGCCAAAAAGTCGATTTCTTCTTCAGGAAAATCAATCGCAGCTTCTACATGTAGACGTAAATGAATCAGTTGCTCAAGTACTGCATTCACCTTGGTAGAAAATGCCCCCTGTAGTGAACGCACCGCAGAACGTGCAGCGGCTTGAGAGGTTGCATCAATTAAGTCTGCAATTGCTTCAGCTTGCACCAAATCCATCTTGCCATTTTCGAAAGCGCGCATGGAAAACTCACCCGCTTTGGCAGCAATTGCACCTAATTCAAGCAAGCGTGCTAACAGCGCATTCTGAATCACAGGGCCGCCATGGCCTTGCAATTCCACCACATCCTCACCCGTAAATGAATGTGGATTCGGGAAGCAAAGCACCAAACCTTCATCCATAATTTCGCCTGCTGCGTCATTAAACTTTCGAAAGCCTGCATAACGTGCTTTAGGTAATGGTTGCTGCGTCAGTGCCTCAGCAATCGCATAAGACTTCGGACCAGATAGGCGAATCACTCCGACACCACCACGACCTGGAGGGGTGGCAATTGCTGCGATCGTGGTTCGGTTTTGCATATAATTCACCTAAAAATTCTCAAACATTAGACAAAGAAAAATCCGCCTAAGATTACCATCTTAAGCGGATTTATTCAGCTAATCAGCAAGACTTAGTTTACTGGAGTCGCCTCATCACGTTTTGCACGTTCTTTTTCAACAGATTTGTTAATCATACCTTGTTGAAGGATAGTGATACTGTTGTTGACAATCCAGTACAGCACAAGGCCAGCAGGGAAGAACAACATAAATACTGTGAAAATGATCGGCATAATGCGGAACACTTTTGCCTGCATTGGATCGGCAGGTTGTGGGTTCAACATTTGTTGAATGAACATCGTCGCGCCCATTAACAACGGCAGAATAAACCAAGGGTCCATTGCCGACAAATCTTGAATCCAAAGCAACCAAGGTGCATGACGAAGTTCAACAGACTCCATCAATACCCAATACAATGCAAGGAAGATTGGCATTTGTAGTAACAATGGTAAACAGCCCGCAAGTGGGTTGACTTGTTCACGTTTGTACAGTGCCATCATTTCTTGAGAGAAGCGCATACGGTCTTCACCGAACTCTTCTTTCATACGTTGCATTTCTGGTGCAATCACACGCATTTTCGCCATTGAGCGGTAGCTCTTAGACGACAACGGCCAAAGAATCAATTTTACTAAGATGGTCAATAAAATAATTGCCCAACCCCAGTTACCAACTAAACCATGGAAGAACTGCAAGCCTAAGAACAGTAGCTTCGCAATTGGCCATAACCAACCATAATCCACAGTTTGGTTTAAACCAACCGCCAAATCTTTGAGTTCAGATTGGATTTTTGGACCTGAATAGAAGGTTGCATCCACTTCTGCCACAGTACCTGCTGGTACATTAATCGCAGGTGACGTGAAACCAATAATGTTCATGTCATCTGTAGATTTACGTGACTCAAGTTTTGCTGCGTATGGCTGACCATTTTGTGTCAGTTTAATTTCACCTGGAACCCATGCACTCACGAAGTAATGCTGAACCATTGCAACCCAACCACCAGTTGCTTCAACATTCAATTTTTCTTCATTGAAGTTCGCAAATTTCAGTTTGTTGTAATGTTCATCAGGCGAACCCCATGCACCACCTAGGAATGTACCCAATGTGAAAATACCTTGGTCAGACTTACCTGGATCTTCAGAGTTGTCGCGTTTCAGCTGACCAAACATCTGACCCTGCCAGTTCTGCGCACTGCGGTTCACAATTTTATGATTTACAACAACAGGGTATTTACCTTCAGTAAAGCTGAAAGTTTTGATTACTTCTACACCATCTGCTGTTTTATAAACCATTGGTACTGAAAGAACTTTAGCTGTTTGACCTTCTTTAGCTTTAACCGCTTTCGCATCGTTCATTGTATAAGATGATTTTTCAATCTCATAACTTGGACGACCTTTCGGATTACTGTCTGGGCCATTGAGACCGATCAAGCCAGACTGTGCAACGTAAGTTCGTTTAGCATCGCTTTCGAGCATAACAAACGGTTCATCGCTGTCTTTGTTCTTGTCGTGATTAAGTAATTCAACACGAACAATATCACCACCTTTTGGACTAATCCAAAAATGGTAAAGGTCAGTTTGTACTGAAATTAGCTGTTGACTAACAGGTGCAGTGGCATCTGTGGTTTGTTGCGTAGCAGCATTATTTGCTTGCGGCACATCTGAAGCAGCTGTTGCTGTCTGGCCATTTGGTAAATCGGCAGATACTTCATGCGATACCACCGCAGCATTTTGCTGAGGTTTTTGTTCCGCATTTCCATAATCTTTCTGCCAAGCCAAAATGAGCAAATATGCGACAACAAACATGGCCCCTAGAATTGCAATCCTGGCCCATTGTTGCATATGTATTACCCCAAGTGGTTAGAGTGATTTTGGTTCATTAAACGATCACGAAAGGGTACAGCAACGTGATGCGTTTGAGAATCTATTTGCTGAAATGAAATAAAACGAATTGCTTTTAAAGGAACAGGATCGTAACCCGAACCGCCCCAAGGATGACAGCGGCAAATACGCTTAACAGCCAGACACACACCACGTACAGCTCCATGTTGATGGACTGCTTCCAAGGAATATTGAGAACATGTTGGAATATAACGACAGCGGGGGCCCAGTAAAGGACTAATCGCAATCTGATAGAAACGGATTAACCAATGCAGTATACGAACCATTGGCCATCTCTACGCTTGTGGGGAGGTAGCTATTTTTTTATGCTTATTTGCAAGGCGTTGTAATTTTTGCCAAGCAAATTGTAATTGCTGATACAACTCTGCATTCGGTACCGCCTCTATACCCATTTTCGGCATAATGACAATATCTAATACATTTGACTGCTGTTGATGCAGGCGAAAACTTTCGCGTGCAAGTCGTTTTACTCTATTTCTTTCATGTGCACGACGCACTTTTTTCTTAGCAACAACAATACCCAAACGGCTTTTAGGCTGTTCGGAAATTTTGGCAAGAAATAAGAAGTGGGGCTGATGCACTTTAAAAAGCGCACCATCGAAGACACTTTTATAATCGGCAGCACAGTGTATTCGCACATCTGTGCTATAGCCGTAAAGTGTAGTCATAACACCCAAGTCTTTACAGTCTTAACTGAAATTAAACAGTTAAGCTGTGACGACCTTTTGCACGACGACGCGCTAGAACTTGACGGCCAGCTTTAGTCGCCATACGAGCACGGAAACCGTGAACGCGTTTACGTTTCAACTCAGAAGGTTGGAAAGTACGTTTCATAGTGAAACTCCAAAATGATCTTTCAGTAAAGGTTCGCGATTTTAGTGCTCATTGCTTGAGCTGTCAATGAAAAACAATCTTTCTTTCAAAATCGAGGCTGTGTTATATCAAGATAAATAAAGATTCAAAAAAGGTTTTTCAGAAAAATAATAAATACCCACAAACTAAAGTATTGTATATATTTAATATTTAAGTTATCAGCAAGTTTACTCACAAATTTATCCACAAGCTATTAGGTGTTTCCTTGTTGTAAAAAATTTAAATTTGAATTTAAAACAAGATTGGAGTTATCCCCAAAAATGATCGAGCTAATATATAAATTCAAATTTTAAAATTTAAATTTATTACTATTAGTGTTGATATTCTCTGTGGAAAAGCTATTTTTTAATTATTAAAACAATATCTTATGTTGTGAATAACTATGTTTTTATAATTTTGACAGTTTGTGGATAACTTTGTAATATATTTTATCCACAGCTTGCGGATAAACTTATCCACACATGGGTTATATTTTAAATTTAAAGCTGAATTGCGTTTTTTTAAGCAATTTAGACTGAATTAACCATGACAGATGTGGATAAGATGGTTAGAATGGCTGCCCGCTTAGCGGTGGCTGAATAATTTTTTCGTACAATGGACTGAAATAGGGGTTTCACATGCTTTGGACAGACTGCTTAACTCGCTTGCGACAAGAGCTTTCAGGAAATGTCTATACAATGTGGATACGCCCACTGGTCGCAGAAGATGCAGGCGATACCTTACGTCTGTATGCACCCAATCCATATTGGACACGTTATATTCAAGAGCACCATTTAGAACTGATTTCAATATTAGCGGAACAGTTATCTGAAGGTCGGGTGCGTAAAGTTGAAATTCTTGTCGACTCTCGGCCTGGTGCAATTCTTTCTGCATCTGAGCAACCGGCAACCACGACTGCAGCCCTGGAACAATCGCCAGCACCTGTTGCTCCATCACGTCCTAAAAAAGAAAAAGACGAGAGCTCTTCAAAAAATAGCCGTAAGCGTCAACTCAATCCGTTATTTACTTTTTCACTGTTCGTGGAAGGTCGCTCTAACCAAATGGCCGCGGAAACCTGTCGTAAAGTACTTACACAACCCGGTGCTTCACAACATAATCCCTTATTTTTGTATGGGCCGACAGGTTTAGGTAAAACCCACTTAATGCAAGCAGTGGGTAATGCATTATTACAGGCCAAACCGAATGCACGGGTCATGTATATGACGGCTGAAAGTTTTGTGCAAGATTTTGTCAGCTCACTGCAGCAAGGCAAAGTGGAAGAATTCAAGAAAAACTGTCGTTCATTAGACTTGCTCTTGGTTGATGACATCCACTTATTGGCTGGGAAAGAAGCCAGTTTGGTTGAGTTCTTTTATACGTTTAACGCCTTGTTAGATGAATCTAAACAAATTATTTTGACTTCGGATCGTTATCCGAAAGAACTAACGGAACTCGATCCACGTTTGGTTTCACGTTTTTCTTGGGGCTTGTCGGTAGGTGTGGAACCTCCTGATATTGAAACCCGTATTGAAATTCTGTTGAAAAAAGCCGAAAGCAATGACGTAGAATTACCACGTAACTGTGCGTTATTTATTGCTCAGCAAGTGGTAGCAAATGTTCGTGAGTTGGAAGGTGCATTAAATAAAGTCGTTGCAATTTCACGTTTTAAAGGAACACCGATCGATCTAGATGTGGTACGCGAATCTTTAAAAGATGTGTTGGCAATTCGTGCGCGTACCATCAGCACTGAAAATATTCAGCGTGTCGTAAGTGAATATTTCCGTATTCCGCTCAAGGAATTAGTTGGTCCAAAACGTACCCGTATCTATGCGCGGCCACGTCAATTGGCCATGGGGCTTGCACGTGAGTTAACAGGGGATAGCTTCCCTGAAATTGGTATGGCATTTGGTAATCGTGACCACAGTACCGTGATGCATGCTTGTGAAAAAGTGCAGAGTCTTCGTGAGGAAGATCCGATCTTCAATGAGGACTATAAGAACTTACAGCGCCTGCTGCAAAGTTAAGCTTTTTCGTTCAAATTCTGTTCTTGCAATGCGGTATATTCTGCCGCATAGTACACTGCTAAAAAATTAATTTATCTTTTCTGTCTTCAGTTTTAGAGGAATGTATTGTGCGTTTAAAAATCGCGAAAGAAAGCTTACTGAATGTTCTGTCACATGTCGTAGGAGCGGTTGAGCGTCGCCATACCTTAAATATTTTATCCAATGTCAAAGTGCAGGTCACTGAGCAGGCATTGACCATTACAGGTTCTGACCTAGAAGTAGAATTGGTTGCGAGCACACCGCTGGCAGACGGTGCATGTTTACAAGCTGGGGTTACGACAGTTCCTGCGCGTAAACTTATGGATATCTGTAAATCATTGCCTTCAGCGGCATTGATTGATTTACAAATCACTGAAGATCAGCGCTGTATTTTAAAATCAGGTAACAGCCGTTTTGTATTGGGTACTTTGCCTGCTGAAGATTATCCATTGCTGACCACTGAAAACACGCAAGGTACACAAGTTGCTGTAACACAGCGTGAGCTCAAACGCTTATTTGAAAAAACTTCATTTGCGATGGCAGTACAAGATGTACGTTTTTATCTAACTGGTACTTTACTTGAAATTGACGAAAATCAATTGCGTGCAGTCACTACAGATGGCCACCGTTTAGCGATGTGTGAAACAGCAGCAAGCTCGAATGCAACTCAAGCTATGCAAGCGATTGTTCCACGTAAAGCAGTGGGTGAATTACAGCGTTTATTAAGTGTTGAAGATGAGCAATTATCGTTGTTGATCGGTCGTGAATTGTTAAATGTAACGATTACCATTGCGAGTCGTGACAAAGAACAAGGCGACATTACCGTGCGTTTCACGACTAAGTTAATTGATGGTAAATTCCCTGATTATCGCCGTGTGATTCCGCGTGGTGGTGATAAAAATGTGCGTATTGCGCATGATGTTTTCAAGCAATCGCTACAACGTGTTGCAATTTTGAGTAATGAAAAATTACGTGGTGTATTCCTGAAATTTGATGCGGATACCTTGCAATTGCGTGCAAATAACCCTGAACAAGATGAAGCAGTTGAAGATTTGGCTATTCAATATGCAGATATGCCAATGGACATGTCATTCAATGCACAGTACTTGCTTGAAGTATTGAATGTACTCGATGGTGATGATGTTTCGATGACGATGACAGAAGCAAATCAATCCGTATTGGTACAAGATCCACAACAACAAGATCAAACTTATGTTGTGATGCCAATGCGTGTGTAATTTAGGCTAAAGTCTCTTTTTAATATGCATATCACGCGTTTACATGTAGAACGTGTTCGAAATTTAAAGACGGTTGCACTCTCTGGGTTGCAGCCGTTTAATGTCTTTTATGGGCAAAATGGCTCAGGAAAAACATCGGTTTTAGAAGCCATTCATTTGCTAGCGACGGGGCGTTCTTTCCGGACGCATATCCCTAAAAATTATATTCAAAATAACAGTCCTGACGCAGTGGTGTTTGCACAATCCGCCTCTGAACGTATTGGTATGCAAAAAATGCAGTCCGGCGAACAGTTGATTAAAGTCAATGGTGATTTAATTGGTACGCAAGGGCAACTTGCTAAATTGCTACCCTTACAACTGATTGACCCACAAAGTACCGATATCATAGATCATGGTGCAAAGCCCAGACGGCAACTTTTAGACTGGTTAATGTTCCACGTGGAACCGGAGTTTTACCATGCATGGCAATATTATGCGCGTGCGTTAAAGCAACGAAATAGTTTGTTGAAGTCGCGTCGAAATCTGAGTTTGTCAGACTTAGAGCCGTGGAACATTATGCTCAGTGATTACGGCGAAATATTGCATGCACAGCGCAGTCATGTTGTTGAGCAATGGGTCAAACATTTTGAGCAAGACTTGAAAGTTTTATTGCCGGATCTATCAGTGACGCTAGAGTACACAGCTGGCTTTCATGCAGAAACAGGCTTGCTGAATGATCTGACTAATCAGCATTATAAAGATTGTGAGAGGGGGTATACAGAATATGGTCCACACCGTGCAGATTTACGCTTAAAAACCCCGATGGGAGACGCTGATGTTGTGTTATCTCGCGGGCAAAAAAAGTTACTGATCATGGCTTTAAAACTGTCACAGATTTCAATGCTACATGCCTGTAATAAGGAAACTGTGGTATTATTGGATGATCTGACAGCAGAATTAGATTTAACCGCACAACAGCGATTAATTGAGCGTTTAAGCCATCTTGGTAGTCAAGTTTTTATTACCACTTTAGACCATGATTCAGTGCAAAAACACTTACATGATTTATCTATTTCTTATCAATTATTCAAAGTTGAAAATGGTACGGTTCAGGCTGTTGTGCAATGAAATACCACCTTTGGATAGACCTATTTTTCACTAGGGAGAAACCATGAGTTCAGAAGATCAAGCTGCTTCTCAAACAGAACAAACCATAGAAAAAGCTTATGATTCCTCTAGCATCAAAGTATTACGTGGCTTAGACGCAGTTCGTAAGCGTCCGGGTATGTATATTGGTGATACTGACGATGGTACAGGCCTACACCACATGGTGTTTGAAGTTGTCGATAACTCAATTGATGAAGCATTAGCAGGTCATTGTGATGAAATTAATGTCACTATTCATGAAGATGAGTCCGTAAGCGTATCGGATAACGGTCGTGGTATCCCAACAGATATACACCCTGAAGAAGGGGTTTCAGCAGCAGAGGTAATTTTAACTATTCTGCATGCTGGCGGTAAATTTGACGATAACAGTTATAAGGTTTCAGGTGGTCTTCACGGTGTTGGCGTTTCAGTTGTAAACGCTTTATCAGAAAAGCTCCTATTAAATATTCGTCGTGCGGGTAAGACCTATGAGCAGGAATATCGCCATGGCGATCCTGTCTATAAATTACGTGAAACTGGTGTGACTGAAACTTCCGGTACAACAGTCCGTTTCTACCCTAGTGCAGAAACCTTTAGCCAGACTATTTTTAATGTCGATATTTTGGCACGTCGTTTACGTGAATTATCATTCCTCAACGCGGGTGTACGTATTGTTCTACGTGATGAACGTGTAAACCTTGAACATGTGTATGACTATGAAGGCGGCTTATCTGAATTCGTAAAATACATTAACCAAGGTAAAACACATCTCAACGATATCTTCCATTTCACCACTCAAGCGGACAATGGGATTGGAGTTGAAGTTGCCCTACAGTGGAATGATACCTACCAAGAGAATGTCCGTTGTTTTACCAACAACATTCCGCAAAAAGATGGTGGAACGCATTTAGCTGGCTTCCGTGCTGCCTTAACGCGTGGCTTAAACAGCTACATGGAAAGCGAAAATTTACTCAAAAAAGAGAAAGTGGCAGTTTCAGGTGATGATGCACGTGAAGGCTTAACTGCGATTGTTTCTGTGAAAGTGCCTGATCCGAAATTCTCTTCGCAAACCAAAGAAAAATTGGTTTCGAGTGAAGTGAAAACTGCGGTTGAGCAAGCAATGAATAAGTCGTTCTCGGAATATCTTTTAGAGAATCCTCAAGCGGCTAAATCAATTGCAGGTAAAATTATTGATGCGGCGCGTGCACGTGATGCAGCACGTAAAGCGCGTGAAATGACACGTCGTAAAAGTGCCCTTGATATTGCTGGTTTACCAGGTAAATTGGCAGATTGTCAGGAAAAAGACCCAGCACTTTCTGAACTTTATTTAGTCGAAGGTGACTCTGCGGGTGGTTCTGCAAAACAAGGCCGTAACCGTAAGATGCAAGCGATTCTGCCATTAAAAGGTAAGATTTTAAACGTGGAACGTGCTCGTTTCGATAAGATGATTTCATCTCAAGAAGTCGGCACGCTGATCACAGCATTGGGCTGTGGTATTGGTCGTGAAGAATATAATCCAGATAAACTGCGTTATCACAAAATTATCATCATGACCGATGCCGACGTCGATGGTTCGCACATTCGTACCCTGTTGCTAACTTTCTTCTTCCGTCAAATGCCAGAGCTGGTTGAACGTGGTTATATTTATATTGCACAGCCACCATTGTATAAGCTGAAAAAAGGCAAACAAGAGCAATACATTAAAGACAACGATGCACTTGAAACTTACCTCATCTCGAATGCAATTGATGAGCTTGAGTTACACGTGAGTGCGGATGCGCCAGCTATTCGTGGTGAAGCTTTAGCAGGCGTGATTGCAGATTATCAAACCTCGCAAAAAAGTTTACATCGTTTAACCGTGCGTTACCCTGCAAGCGTGTTAGATGGATTGTTGACGGTTGAAGGATTTAAGTTAGATCAAGCCAATAATCAAGACTATGTACAAACTTGGGGCGAGCTATTGCGTGCCAATATTGAGAAAACTCAACCAAGTTTGCGTCCAGAACTGTCAATTGAAACTTTTGAGCATGAAAATGCTGAAGGTCAAAAGTCTGCGACATATTTCCCACGCATTACCATTTACGTGCACAACTTACCGCACCATTATTTACTTGATTCAGGTCTTTTAGGCTCAGGTGAATATGCACGTCTGTTGAAGAATGCAAAGAGCTGGTTTACTTTGCTTGAAGATGGCGCTTACTTGCAAAAAGGCGAGCGAAAAATTGCGGTGAGCAGTTTCCATCAAGTTTGGCAAAACATTTTACAAGACTCACGCCGTGGCATGATGATTCAGCGCTATAAAGGTTTGGGTGAAATGAACGCTGAACAGCTTTGGGAAACTACAATGGATCCTGAAAACCGTAACATGTTACAGGTGACGGTACAGGATGCAATTGAAGCAGATCGTATGTTCTCTTGCTTGATGGGTGACGATGTTGAACCACGTCGAGCATTCATTGAAGAGAATGCATTGAATGCCGATATCGACGCATAATTCGATTACAGAATAATCAGAAAAAGCACTCCTTGGAGTTAATGCCAGTCAGTTAAGCAAAAAAAGTTAAAATGCTGTAAAAAGAGCGTATGTAAATACGCTCTTTTTTTATGAATTTATCTCAGAATCTAGATTTAACATTAAAACAAACCCTACCTTCACTT
>NZ_VPDH01000091.1:0-11428 GCF_013417785.1 Acinetobacter sp. YH12227
TATTTGAACAATCTAAAATATTTGTATTACCTGAAAAAAGGCAAAGGCAATGTCCGCGAGTAGTGAAAATTAAAGCACAAAAATATCCAAGAAAATGCCAGTCAATTTCTTAACTGACTGGCATTACACCTTCGGGTGGCTTTTTTTATGCCAATTTTAATGACCGATAAAACGCATTTTGCATTAGGCAAGATGAGTTCAGATGACTATAATCATCCTCGGATTAAAAAGAGGAAAGACTATGTCACTGGCAAGTCAGTTGAACGACAAGCAACTTGAAGCAATGAAATACACTCAAGGACCCTTGTTAGTACTTGCAGGGGCAGGTTCAGGCAAAACATCGGTGATTACCCGTAAAATTGCTTATTTGGTGAAGCATTGTGGGATTCCTGCGCACCGTATTACCGCGATGACCTTTACCAACAAGGCCGCACGTGAAATGAAGGAACGTGTGACCAAGCTAATGAGCCGTGAAGAGGCGAAAGGGCTGTCGGTTTCTACATTCCATAATTTCGGGCTGAACATGCTGCGCTTGGAATTAAAAAATACGCCACTGAAAAATAATTTTTCTATTTTAGATGCAGATGATTGCAAACGTATTTTGATGGATTTAATGCACCGCGATAATTTGTCGGGTGCGGAAAGTAAAGAGCTCATTGCCAAGGCCATGAAAATGATTTCAGATTGGAAAAATGATCTGATTCCACCTGAGCAAGCACATACCACCTGTGAAACGGCTGAAGATGTTCAATTTGCGCATCTGTATCAACTATATGAGCGAAATTTACGTGCATACAATGCTGTCGATTTTGATGATTTGATTGTGATGCCGACGCGATTGTTGCAGGAAAATGCAGAAGTACGTGATCGTTGGCAAAATCGTATCCGCTATTTATTGGTGGACGAATATCAAGATACCAACACCGCGCAATATATTTTGGTGAAATTACTCGTGGGCGTGATGGGGCAATTCACTGCAGTAGGTGATGACGACCAATCTATTTATGCATGGCGTGGTGCGAAGCCCGAAAATATGGCGTTATTGAACGAAGATTTTCGTAACTTAAAAGTGATTAAGTTAGAGCAGAACTATCGTTCGACCAGTCGTATTTTGAAAGCAGCAAATACCGTGATTGGCAATAATCCACATATTTTTGATAAAAAATTATGGTCGGATAAAGGTCATGGTGAAGTAATTCGTGTGATTACTTGTCGTAATGATGACGATGAATCAGAACGTGTTGTTAAAGACTTGATCACACATAAATTGATGAATGGTAAAAACTGGAAAGATTACGCCATTTTGTATCGCGGAAACTTCCAAGCACGTGCGCTTGAAACGCAGCTTCGCCAAATGCAGATCCCGTATAAATTATCGGGCGGTCAGTCATTCTTTGCTCGTGCCGAAATTAAGGATTTGATGAGCTACTTGCGTTTGATCATCAATCCTGAAGATGACAGTGCATTCTTACGAATTATCAATACGCCAAAACGTGCCATTGGCCCTGTGACTTTAGAAAAGCTCGGACTGTTTGCACAAGAGAGTAATTTATCTTTACTCAGTGCGGCAGGTGATCAGCGCTTGAGTATGGCGATTCCGAAAAAAGCTACAACACAATTGGCTGAATTTGCGGACTTTATTTCAACCTTTACCCGTGAATTGTTAGAAGATGATGAGCCAGTACCGATTATTCGTCGCATGATGATTGAAGCGGGTTATATCGACTATGTGAAAGAGTCGGCAGCAACGCCAGCGCAGGAAAAAACCAAACTGGATAATATTGAAGTACTTTATAGCAGCATTCAAAGTTTGATTAACCGAGCTGAAGATGTCGATGAAAAGAACATAGAAAGTGTGATTCGTAAAATGGTGCTGCTCGATATGTTAGAACAGCAACAAGAAGAAGAAGACACCGATAAAGTCAATTTGTTGACCTTGCATGCATCGAAAGGTTTGGAATTTCCTTTTGTCTACTTGATTGGCCTGGAAGAAGAAATTCTACCGCATAAAAACTCAATCGCTGCGGATACTGTCGAGGAAGAACGTCGTTTGATGTATGTAGGTATTACCCGTGCACGTCAAGGCTTAACCATGACATTGGCTGAGCAGCGTAAAGCGGGTGGTCAAATGCGTCAGATGACACCAAGCCGTTTCTTGGACGAGCTTCCACAGGATGAATTGGAATGGTTAGGTCGCAAGAAAAAACTGGCCGGTGATATCGATCCTAAACAGCAAGCACAGCATTATTTAGAAAATTTACGTGCGCTGATTAAGCGTTAAAGCTTAAAGCGTAGAAAATATTATTTATTTTTGAAATTCGTTTTATTGAAACAGGAATGAACCATGAAAGTTCAAGTTAAAGTTCTCGACACACGTTTAGGTACAGAATGGCCTATGCCGACTTATGCAACAACAGGTTCAGCTGGCCTAGATCTACGTGCATGTGTAGAAGCAACAACAGTGATTGAACCAGGCCAAACTGTTCTAGTTAAAACAGGTTTATCGATTTACATCGAAGATAGTAATTTTGCAGGTTTAATTTTGCCGCGTTCGGGTCTTGGTCATAAACACGGTATCGTATTGGGTAATCTTGTTGGTCTAATTGATTCGGACTACCAAGGCGAGCTTATGGTATCGGTTTGGAACCGTAGCCAAACTGCATTCAGTTTAGAGCCAGGTGAGCGTCTTGCTCAATATGTCTTGGTTCCTGTAGTTCAAGCACAGTTTGACATTGTGGATGAGTTTGAAGCGACTGAGCGTGGTGCAGGTGGTTTTGGACACACGGGTAAAAACTAAGTAGTTGCATTTAACAGTCTAAGAAAAATCAATTATTGTCATCATTTTTCATATGCATAAATTGATCTAAAAAAGGGCAATTAAAATTGCCCTTTTTTAGTTAATTGATACATCGAATTTATCAGAGAAAATGAATTGTAGAGCTTTGTTGATCTCAATTTGCTCTTGATCTGTTTTTTATTTGGTTGATTATGCGTATTGGTTAACGATTATTACGGCAAAAATCAATTATTTGAATGCAATTGATGTCGTTCTGAAACAAGCTTAACTATTTTTGTACAGATTGAAATATAAAATACTGTCATCTATCACTAAAATAAATTGTTTAGAGAATCTCTGAGTTTTGTAAGTTGTATAGAATATTCAGCTTCTAAGCTTCGGATATTTTTAATAAAAGTATTTTAATCTTAAGAAACATTTTGCAATAATATAAATTGTTTTTTATCATTTGTTTAATTTTTATTAATTGATTCTTAAATTAATTTGTTATAAAAACGCTACACCTTTTTCAGGTTTTCATAATTTAATTGAAGGTTCAAATTCAACACAGAATTGAACGTAGCAATAAATTAAGCATGATTAGAAGAACGTACTATGGGTTCACTGTTCAATTTTCCTACACATATTTTCCGTGCATACGATATTCGGGGAAAAGTATCGCTGCTGAATGCAGATATTGTCCATTCAATTGCACATGGATTAGTGAAGCAATATAAAAAAGCCAATCAATACCGTATTGCAATTGGTTATGACGCACGATTGACCAGTCCTTATTATGCTCAAATTATTCAAGATGTTTGCTTACATCATCATATTGATGCCGAAATCATTGGCTGCTGCTCAAGTCCAATGCTGTATTACATTGCACGTCAATTTGGAGGCAATGGCATTATGGTGACTGCAAGCCATAATCCAAAGTCAGATAATGGTATTAAATGGATTATTCAAGGGGAACCGCCTTGTCCTGCAATGATTCAGCAGGTTGCTGAAGAAGCAAAACACATTTTCATACCACAAAAAAATCCGTTAATGCAGGCGTTGCCTCAACATGAGATTCGCCCAGAGTTTTGTTTGCAATATCAACAATATATTTTAAATGATATTCATATCCGACAACCCTTTAATGTGGTAATCGATGGCATGCACGGTTCTGCTGGGCATTGTGCTGCATTACTTTTGAATAAACTGGGCGGGCAGGTGACCGCTTTGCGTTGTCATGCTGATGGCCATTTTCCAGATCATGCCCCAGATCCATCCCAAGTTAAACATTTAGAAAAAATGCGTGAGATGGTGCTTAGTCAACAGGCTGACATTGGTATCGCACTTGATGGTGATGGTGACCGCTTAGTATTGGTGGATGAATTAGGCCAAATCATTTCGGCAGATCGTTTGTTATGTTTATTTGCGCAGATTTGTTTGGAGACTAAGCCTACATCTGAAGTGGTTTATGATGTGAAATGCTCGACCATGATTCGTGACACAGTTTTAAGCATGGGTGGACAACCCACTATGATTCGAACAGGAAGTAGCTTTTTACGAAAGTACATTTCCCAATCGCAAGCCAAAGCTGTTTTTGGTGGCGAATATGCTGGCCACTATGTATTTAACGATGGACGTGGCGCAGGCTACGATGATGGTCTTTATGCGGCATTACGAGTGATTGAGTTTATACAGGATAAAGGATTAACACTTTCCCAAGCCTTAGCACTTTACCCTGAACGCGCTGGTACAGAAGATCTTTATATCAGCACTCATCACCATGATCCCTTACAGCTACTCAAACATGTTGAGGAAAAATCTCAGGCGATTTCTGCACAAATGAGTAAAATCGATGGGATACGTCTTGATTTTGATGATGGATTTGGCATCATTCGAGCATCGAATACAGGGGAGTATTTCACAGTGCGCTTTGATGCCGATCATCCAGAGCGTTTACAGGAAATACGAGAACTGTTTGTTTCCATGTTAAAAGAGCAATATTCAGTGATTGCTCAAGACATATTAGATGCTCAATAAGGAGAGGCAAATGCCACATCAACATACCGGCATCGACAAGGCACAAATCCTGACGGAAGCTTTACCGTATATTCAACGTTTTTCGGGTAAAACGCTGGTGGTGAAGTACGGTGGTAATGCCATGACTGATCCTGAGCTTGAGAGCTCATTTGCACGTGATATCGTGTTGTTAAAAACAGTCGGTCTAAACCCAATTGTCGTGCATGGCGGTGGCCCACAGGTTGATTCATTCCTGAAACAGCTGGGTCGTGAGTCTGACCGTATTGATGGTATGCGTGTAACAGATCCTGCAACGATGGAAGTTGTAGAGATGGTGTTGGGCGGCAGCGTGAATAAATCGATCGTGAATTTGATTAACAAACACGGTGGTCGTGCGATTGGCTTAACCGGTAAAGACGGCAACCTGATTCGTGCACAAAAATTATTGATGGAAAAAACTACCGAAGATGGTTCTGTGCAACAAATCGACCTTGGCTTAGTAGGCGAAGTGGTTGGTGTGAAAACTGATGTGCTTGAAATGTTCACACAAAGTGATTTCATTCCTGTGATTGCGCCACTTGGTGTAGATGAAGAAGGCAATACATACAACATCAATGCTGACCTTGTTGCTGGTAAAGTGGCTGAAGCGCTTGGCGCGGAAAAGTTGATTTTATTGACCAATATCACAGGCGTATTGGACGAAAATAAAAACTTATTAACTGGTTTAACCACGCAAGAAGTTGACCGTCTGATTGAAACTGGCGTGATTTATGGCGGCATGATTCCTAAAGTCGGATGTGCGCTAGATGCAGTAAAAGGTGGCGTGATCAGTGCGCATATTGTCGATGGTCGAGTTCCACATGCGACATTGCTTGAAATTTTTACTGATCATGGTGTAGGGACGCTGATTACCAACCGTGCGAATGTGAAAAAAGCTTAAGATGCTTAGCATGTTTTGATAAATAATAAAAAAGCCTCATTTGAGGCTTTTTTATTATTTATCAAATAACTGTTGGACTCAAATGCAATGATGAAGTATGTAATCTGACGACAAAGGCACAAAAATAGCATCAGCAATGATTTTAACGATTTACAAGTGCTAAAAAGGTCATGCACAATAGTGAAATCATAGATTTACTAGCTTGATGATAGAACATGTGCCAGCTGCTCGGAATGAATTGTGCGACACCCACCGATATTACTTTTTCATTTCGGGGCTTTTCGCAGCGAGCAGGGGTCACATCAGATCATTGTGACGGCTTTGGTATTGCTTTTTTTGAAGATAAAGCTTGTCGTTTATTTGTCGACAATCAATCTGCTGTAGAATCACCGATTGCGGA
Source organism: Acinetobacter sp. YH12227 (assembly GCF_013417785.1). NCBI lineage: Bacteria > Pseudomonadati > Pseudomonadota > Gammaproteobacteria > Moraxellales > Moraxellaceae > Acinetobacter > Acinetobacter sp. YH12227. The sequence continues at coordinate 6,133 of NZ_VPDH01000091.1, forward strand.
ACTTATTCGTAATTACCCAATCAAATCACGTAATGTGATTGCCCACATTCGTAAAGCCACGCAAGGTAAAATCAACCTCGAAAACTCACACCCTTTTAGTCGTGAACTATGGGGTAGACAGTGGATATTCGCGCATAATGGTGACTTGCATGGCTTTCAGCCTGAGCTGACTGGTCGTTTTACCCCTGTCGGTAATACGGACAGCGAGCTGGCGTTTTGTTATTTGCTTGAACAACTGGTGAAACGTTTCGGCTATACCGAACCTACATTGGATCAAATCTTCGATTTACTATTAGAGATCTCTCCGCAAATTGCTGAGCATGGTACTTTTAATTTTTGTCTATCTAACGGGCAAGCCTTATTTAGTTATGCCATCACCAAATTACATTGGCTCGTGCGTGAATATCCATTTCAGCCCGCACAGCTTATTGATTTAGATGTAGAAGTGGATTTTAGTGAAGTTACGACAGCGGATGACCGTGTAGCTGTGATTACGACTGAGCCATTAACTCAAAATGAAGTTTGGCAGCCCTATCAACCTGGCGAAATGATTTTATTTCAGCATGGCCGACCAATCCGCTCTGCGCTCACATATGTCGAACGTTTAGAACGTGAACGCCTTGATCCATCGTTGAAACGTGTCACACGCGCAGATCAATATTAAATGCAGTTAATTTGACATGAACAGTATTCATGCATAGTTGAATACTGTTTAATTAAGAAAAATTGAATATATATTTATAACATATTGAATTGATTAAAAAATATCTGAACTTTATGGTCGGGATAAATTAAATTTACATAATAAAAACAAACAATTACATTTGAATTGACAGTTAAAGCGGTAAAACCAACCTTTTCACTTCATTTTTATTTAAGTGCTTTATCTATATGATGAATTTTACGTGATAAGTCCTTTATATTTGCAGGTGGTCGTAATGAAAATGAAATGGGTTCCAGAATATAATACTGGCATCGATGTGATTGACGATCAGCACAAACGTATTCTTGATTACATCAATGAAATCGATGGTATTGACGCTAATACTGATCGTGACCGTGTAAAACAAATTTTGGAAAACATTATTGATTACACACAGTCGCACTTTACTTTTGAAGAGTCTTTACAGGAAGAAGCGGGTTATAAATACCGTGTACCACATAAACGTGTACATGATTTATTTATTAAAAAGATTGAATCTTACCGTGATCGTTTTGAAATGGGTCAAGCGATTGAAGGCGAACTACATGAAGTGCTTTCTAAATGGTTGATTAATCATATTCAACACGATGATGCAGACTACGTAGGTGCAGTGAAAGAAAATATGATGGGTATCATCAAAGAAAAAGAGAAGAAAAAAGGTAAAAATTGGTTCGCTCGTTTCTTTTCTTAAGGGTGAAATCGAGATAAAAAAAATTAAAATCTAATAAAAAATTTGCGCAGCAAATCATCTTAACGGTGGTTTGCTTTTTGTTTTTGATTTTCATAGCTCGGCAAGGCAAAATAGCACAAGAATTTTTAAAGGAATCTGTCATGCAGGACAATGCGATGTCAAAGTGGTTATCGCCTCTAATGGCATTCTGTTTATCTTTTATTATTATTGCAACGCTTGCACCAGTAACAGGTATTCAGATTGAACGTCAGTTAGATTTTTGGCTGTTATGGCTCGGTACAATGCTTATTTTGGCTTTGCCTGTATGCTATTTAGAAATTGCACTTGCGAAACGTTCAAAGACCACTGCTGTTCAAGCGCTTTCAAGTCTAACACGTGATGCTGATGCTTCACCGAAATGGCGTTTAGTCGGCTGGTTAGCTGTCGTATTCATTCCATTTTTAGCAGGTGGAATGTTGTCTGCTGCTGCACAATATGTCGGTGTACATGCGCTAAATAATGGATCGCATAGTTTGATTTTGGCAGTATTGGCTGTAATTGCATTTGCTTTTTCTTTTATTCCACGCCAGTTCTTGGTGATTGTTACAGCGCTTGCAGTAATCGCATCTTTAATTCTAGCGAATGTCATGGGAACAGCGTTGCCAGAATGGAAAATGACTGCGCTTGAATTTAGCGAATGGGGCAATGCAACAGTATTGGCATTGGTTGCTAGTGGTTTAGGTTTAGGATTGTATTGGCAGTCAAGTTTGCCCGCAGTAAAACAACAAGATATTGCAACTAAAACCGTATTTCCAATTTGGATTGCGCAACTGTTGGCTGTGATTGCATTTGCATATTTTGCTGCAAAAGCGCAAGTTCCTGCATTGGCTTTGGTTGTCGGGCTAGTAGCGGCTGCTGCATTACTGGTGCAAATGGCACGTGAACAATTACAACAGCGTCAATTAGCAGTGATTGTGCAATGGGCTGTTTTAGCGATTGCTGTATTGGTATGGACATTAAATGCAGTTGTGCCAGTATTAAATATAGCGCTATTGGTTTGGGGCTTGATCATTTGCTTGATCTACGCGATCTTTGCAGGCTGGATTATGAAAATAAGCCATTTGCGTAAATCTATGAATTTTAGCAGTGAAGTTTTTTATAATATTTGGCGGATAGCGGTACGTATCGTATTGCCATTGTCGATTGTACTTGCATTGGTTTCTGTACTTGGACAGTTAATCTAATGACTATCATCGAACAAGTTTGGATCGCTTATGCGGGTGAGGCTCAGCAGTATTTGATCCCGCTGGCATTTACCCCAGGTATAACAGCACGACAGGCAATTGAACAAAGTGGTATTCGCCAGCAAGTTGAATTGCCCGATGAGTTATCTGTTGGTATTTTTGGCACGCGTTTAAAGGACTTAAATCAGGTATTAGAAGCCGGTGATCGTGTTGAAATCTATCGTGCATTAACCATTAATCCAAAGGATATTCGTCGTAATCGAGCGAAGAAAAATCCGGTGGGGCGTTATTGTCGAGGCAATCGCTTTAAACAATTGTATTCATAAAAAAAACCCCTTATTTAAGGGGTTTATTTTTATCTTAAAGCGGCTATAGTGGTGGCGCATTTAAAATTGCTTCTTTAGAACCTGGTAAGCCTGGTTGAGATTCAGGAATGGTTTCCAGACCTTCAACTTGTTGCACAATACCATTTTGATCGAAGAAGATTTTTAGGTGTTGACCGTGTGCGGCAGGAATCTTGGCTTTTTTAGCATATGTTCCTGGGGTATACTTATAAATGTAGTCCCAACGTAGCGGATTCATTGGATCGGCAATGGTTGGACTACCTAGCAAAAAGCGGACTTGTTGGTGGCTCATTCCCACCTGAATTTTAGATGCTTGTGCTTGTGTTAATGGTGTACCTTGTGGAATATCAACTTTATAAACGCCCAAGGTCGAACAGCCTACGAGCAATGAAGTGACGAATAACGTCAGCATGATTTTTTGCATTTTGCTAAACTATCCCAAATTAATTATGATGCATTTGATCCAAGGATAGATCATACTGCATCTAAACTTTGTTGCATATTCCAACTTTAATTTTGTTGAGAGACCTTTTTTCATGCCTATTTCAAACCAAGATTTACGCAAAGCTGGACTTAAAGTAACACTTCCACGAATTAAAATTTTGGAATTGCTTGAAAATTCAAGACAACATCACTTAAGTGCGGAAGATATTTATAAAACTTTACTCGAACAGGGTGAAGATGTGGGTTTAGCAACTGTGTATCGCGTGTTAACACAGTTCGAAGCTGCAGGTATCATCCAGCGCCATCATTTTGAGAATAACCATTCAGTTTTTGAAATTATGCAAGAAGATCATCACGATCATATTGTGTGCCAAAACTGTAATAAAGTGGTTGAATTCACCAATGACGTGATTGAACATGAACAACATGAAGTGGCTAAAAAGTTCGGCTTTGAACTTACAGGTCACTCTTTAAACCTATATGGTTATTGCGATGAGCCTGCTTGTCAGGAAGCATATCGTAAAAAATAAACTAACATTTGTTAGTTTAGAATGAATAAAAAAACAGACTTCATTTTGAAGTCTGTTTTTTTATATTCTGAATATAGCTCAAACTTAATGTTGACCATCAAAGGTAATATTCGAATTGGCACGAAGTAAATGTTCGCCACCTTCTTCCGATAATTTGATTTGTAAACGTAGATCGTTAGGTGAGTCGGCATGTTTCAGCGCATCTTTATAACTGATCTGTTTAGCTTTATATAAATCATACAAAGCTTGGTCAAAGGTTTGCATGCCCAATTCACGCGAGCGTTTCATCAGGTCTTTAATTTCATGTACTTCACCTTTACGGATAAGGTCTGAAATTAATGGCGAGTTAATCAAAATTTCAATGGCTGCACGACGTGAGTTACCATCAATCGTTGGAATAAGCTGTTGCGCAACCATCGCCTTTAAGTTTAAAGACAAGTCCATAAACAACTGACTGTGACGATCTGCTTCAAAGAAGTGGATAATACGGTCAATGGCTTGGTTGGCGTTGTTGGCATGCAGGGTCGCAAAAACCAAGTGACCAGTTTCTGCGAAAGCAATGGCATAGTCCATGGTTTCGCGTGAACGAATCTCACCAATCAAGATCACGTCAGGTGCCTGACGCAGGGTATTTTTTAGTGCAACTTCAAATGAGTCGGTATCAATACCCACTTCACGTTGGGTAATGATACAACCACGATGTTGGTGTACAAATTCAATCGGATCCTCAATGGTAATGATATGACCTTTGGTATTTTCATTACGATAACCAATTAATGACGCCAATGACGTTGATTTACCAGTACCCGTTGCACCTACAAAGATAATAATGCCACGCTTAGTCATCGCTAATTCTTTGAGAATCGGCGGTAATTTCAGCTCGTCCATGGTTGGAATAACGGTTTCAATACGACGAAGCACCATACCGGGCTGGTCGCGTTGTTGAAATGCACTGACACGAAAACGCGCGGATTTGCTGTTATTACTAATCGCAAAGTTACATTCGCGAGTATCTGCAAATTCCTTACGCTGTTTTTCCGACATAATGGAATTTAAAATTTGACCAACCATTGGCCCCGGAAGTTTGGTTGAGCCAATAGGCAGAATTTGACCATTAATTTTAATGGACGGTTCTACATCGGCTGTAATGAATAAATCCGATGCTTTCTTTTCGACCATATAGTCAAGTAAGCCGTTAAAATCCATAACGTGAGCCCCAAATTAAAAAATAAAATTTTATCACTTGGAGCGTAAAACCTCGTGGTTCAGCACGAGGATATAAGCGACTGGCGTAAGCCATACGACATGGAATGTCGTATTAAATATCTTTGTTGTTCATTACTTAAAATATTATTGTTAAA
>NZ_VPDH01000008.1:0-62737 GCF_013417785.1 Acinetobacter sp. YH12227
TTATTTGAACAATCTAAAATATTTGTATTACCTGAAAAAAGGCAAAGGCAATGTCCGCGAGTAGTGAAAATTAAAGCACAAAAATATCCAAGAAAATGCCAGTCAATTTCTTAACTGACTGGCATTACTACGAATGTAGGGGCTTTTTTTATTGGATTATTTCCCTCACCCTTGCGAAGCAGTGCTTCTCATCTCCCATAGGAAGAGGGAGAATCCATTATTAAATGAATTTAGTGATATTCCCTCTCCTTTTAGGAGAGGGTTAGGGAGAGGTAATATACATCACTGCCCTGCTCTACAATTCAAATTCAATTTTCATTGCGTAGGCATTACCTTACTTTTGAAAGATCAAAAGTAACAAAAATCTTTTGTTCACTTGATGATACGTCTCTGTACCACAAGTGAACGGCGACATCCATGTCGCCTAACCACTTATTAAATAAAGTTAAGGGTTCTGCTTTTTAATAACGTCTAACAGAGCTGAAGTCGATTTTAGAACTTCAGCATTTGCCTTAGCTTGTTCCTGAATTGAAATCGAATCTTCTTTTATCGCATCAAATAAGTTTTGACCAAAGTAACGCTTCGCCAGATCGGCTCTGATTTCATGTTGTTTGTCTTCAGGCAAATGGGTAAGAAATTCAGGTAAGGCTTCTAACTCCATATAAGTTTGATGTGCTTGTTCCGAAATTTTGCGGTAAAAGCTGATTTGCTTAAAACAATACGTAAATAAAGTTGCTATTAAAGCTAAAATCGTTAGCTTGATCATAAGTGCATTAGAAATATTTAAAGCATCAAAAAAATTATGAGCAAATAATTGACCCAACACCAAAGTTACCGAAAGACAAACAAGCAACATGATATATAACTCATACACTTCTACTGTTTTTTTATAATCCACATATTTTTGCTTATAGATTTCTTTCGTCTTTCTTGCAGAAGCCTCCCCCTTGTATAGCTTTAACTCGTTTATAAGTGTATTTACTTGTTCATTTTTTTCTTTAAAAGCAGGATTTAAATCACCAGAAATTTTTTGACTTAAAACGTCTAGTGATAAAACACTTAATTGAACAAAGTGTACAAATGATTCATAACTATTTTTAATAGCAATATCAATATTATGCAACAATGATACGCTACCGTCAGATTCATACAGATCACTTAATTCTTCGATATATGCTGATATGGCTCTTAGATGACTTCTCATGAAATCTTGTTCATTTGACGAAATACTCAAGAAATAACTTTTTTGTTCTTGCGTTAAAGTGCTTAGTCCTTTACGTAAATATTCATCTTTTACCTTAATATTATTAAAACTTTTTTTAATCTGTGCCCCATATACTTCATTATCAATAATTGGACTATTAGCCAAAGGCTGGGTAAATATTTTTCCTATTTCTAAATCAGTTTTTGTAGCCAAATAATCTACAATTCGGTCAATCTTAGATGATAGCCCCTCAAAAAATTTATTCTCCATACTTTCACCTAAGTAATTATAAAATTTGAATTTTAAGATTTACCATAATAGTGAAATTGTTATCAAAATACTATTATGCTAAAAATATCCCATTCCCTTTAAAACCAAAAAAAATAATCTATGAAAAAGTTCCCCCTACTCCTCGCACTTGCTCTAAGCACTACAACCCTTACCACCCAAGCTGCTGAACCAAACCCTATCCCAACACAAAAACAAGTTGCTGGCTACTACCATCACCAAATCGGCAATACCCAAATCACTGCGCTACTGGATGGTACAAACTATCTCAATCCATCATTATTTAAAGGCTTAAGCGACTTTGATAAAACAGAGATTTTAAAGAAATACGCTGCAATCAATGACAAAGGCATACAAACCTCAGTCAATGCCTTTCTTATTCATACAGGCAATAAACTCATTATGGTGGATAGCGGTGCTGCAAGCTGCTTTGGCACACATCTCGGTTCGATCTATAACAACTTGAAAGCATAAGGCTATCAGCCTACGCAAGTAAATGACATTTACCTGACCCACTTACACCCTGGCCATGTCTGTGGTATTTCAAACAACGGCGTAGCGAATTATCCAAATGCCGCGCTGCATATTTCAAAAACTGAATACGATTACTGGCTTAATCCGAATACAGTAAATACGCTACCGAAAGAAAACCAAGAAAAATTCTTAGCAACAGTTGAAAAAATTAAAGCAGCACTTGCACCGTATGAAAAAGCCAAACAGATTAAAGTCTTCTCAGATAAATCTTTACGCTTTGGTGATGTCGAATTTAAACCATCCTTTGGACATACACCGGGACATTACAGCTTTAAACTGAAAACAGAAGGCGCAGACGTTGTATTTATTGGTGATATCGTGCATTCACATTCATTGCAGTTTGAACAACCCAAAACCACTGTAGATTTTGATATTGATTCTAAAACAGCAGTAGAAACACGTCTTAAACACTTTTCAGAATACGCCAAAGAAGGTCAGCTCATAGCTGCACCGCATTTACCCTTCCCCGGCCTAGGTCATATTTATTCTAAAGATGGAAAAAGCTATCAATGGATTCCAGTTCATTTTAAAGATTGATAGAAAAAAACACGGTGTAAACCGTGCTTTTTCAATACAATAAAATCAAAACAATATAGATGATAAAAATGAAAAGATACTTCGCTCATACCATTTGTGCAGGCATCGGCATAAGTACACTTACTTATGCAGCCATGACACCTAATTTAAATTTACTTATAGTGGTATTTGCATGTGCTACGATTTTATTGAATTACCGTCTATTGATTCCCAATCATTTTACAGCTCAACGCCCATTAAAGCGGGCTAAAGCTAAATCACATTGATATCTACTATTTCATTCCAAAAATTAGCTTCAAACCTAACACGGTCATCACTGCCCCTGCTGCACGGTCAAAACCTGCCTTAAACTTCAAATACACTTTACGTGGTTTCTCCGCCGATAAAGCTACTGCCACCAAAGAACACCAACCTGCATCAATAAAAAAACACAGTACAGGCAAAACCACATAAAAATAGCTTGGTATTTCTTTGGGCAAAAGTGCAGTAAAAATACTGGCCAACACAATCGCAATTTTTGGGTTCGACAACTGTGTAATTAAGCCTGTGGTGAATGCACGGCGCAATGACATTTGCGAACTAACATCATCTCCTGCATCAATAGGCTCTTTGGCATGTTTAATAATTTTAAATGCCATCCACAGCAAATATAAACCGCCGCAAATCTTTAAAGCCAAATAGGCCGAAGGCACTGCCAATAAAAATGCCTGTAAACCAAGAACTGCAAGCAAACCAAAAATTGCTGCACCTGTTCCTGTGCCTAATGCAGTAAATAAACCGTGCTGACGTGAAATCGCAATTGAATTTTTCGCCACATATATTGACGTAGGCCCAGGACTCATTGCACCTAACATCAACGCAGCTGCAATTGAGCCCAATATCCAAAATGATTCCACAGTTACACCGCTTACATATAATTTCGAGGCAATTTTACCGAGAGAAACTCTGAATTTCTCCCTATAATTTGCAAGGAATCATTCAATTGACCAAATTTTTCACTAAAAAAGTATTGAATGACCGATGAAACCCAAGCATGATCAATGAAAGTACAGATAATAAAAGACTGAAGATGAAATTAGCTGAAGCCTTACTCTTACGTAGTGATCTACAAACCAAGCTTGCCTCACTACAACAACGCATCAATAACAACGTGCTTATACAAGAAGGAGATGTGCCGAGTGAAGATCCAAATGCATTAATTCAGGAAGCATTTGCAGTCAATACTGAGTTGTATGGTCTGATTGAAAAAATTCATGCCACCAATGCACAGGCAAAAACCAGTACAGGTCGTTCGATGCTTACTGTACTAAATGAACGGGATTTATTGACCCAACAACATCGGATATTGCAGCAAGCCATCGACAGCTCTCGTCGTGAAAATGGTCGTTATAGCTCAAGTGAAATTCGTTGGTTAAAAACCATTGCTGTGGCTGACTTACAAAAGCAAGCGGATGGTCTGAGCCAACAATTACGACAAAATAATTTAGAAATTCAGGCCTCTAATTGGAAAATTGACCTGATTTAAAGATTTGAACTTCGGTTCATACCAGTTCGGACATACTGGGCGAGTACAGAGCCTTTTTTTAATGTTTGTAAGGCTTTAATACAACAAACATCTATGCAGAAGTAAGACGTCTACTTCAAAACTTTACTGGTCTGACGTAGCACACTGCATCTGTGACACTTTACCCGTCACGTCTCACTACCATGTACTGACAGTATGTCCACTTTTTCTCATACTTTTAATTGCGTAGATATCTTAATCATCCGAAGCCGCAGCTTCATTTAAAGCGACATCTTCTTTAGGTATTTTATAGTCTTGCTCATACACAGGTACGCCGCCAATAATCATGGCACGATTATCTGTTTTCGGGCGATGCAGTTCATCAGTGGTATCACACCCCACCAAAGCTACACTGCCAAGCAATACTAGGGGCACGACCATCAGGGATAATTTGCTCATTTCCCAACCCTCCATTTTTATATTTATCATCGTTCTGATTTGAGCATAGCACTTTTGTATATCTTTTCATCATTTTTTTAATGGCATGAAGCTATTGAATTGTCAGCAAAAATGACGATTAAATAATCCATACAGCTGATTGGTTAAAGCAAATTAAGTCATTCATTTAATAAAAGATTGTTAACCCAAACACGCATTAGACCTGAGCTTTAGTTTTTTTATTTACAAAACTGCAATCTAAATTCATTTTACTTCGGACACTTTTGTCCGTTTAATGCGCGTATAAATATCAAACGATAATGAAAAAGATAATGTCTACACGCCAACAACTCGCTGCCCAAAATCGCGAAGAGCTGCTGAATGCTGCGATTCATGTATTTCGCATACATGGCATTAATGCGCCCTTGCAATTAATCATGGATCAAGCCAACGTTGGACGTGCAACCTTCTACCGTAACTTTAATGATCGTCGCGACTTGGTACTGGCCTTAATGGAAGATGCACTAAACCGCCTGGAAGCGAGAGCCAACAATTATGCCCAATTTGAAGATGGCTTTATTCGGCTGATACAAGACCATATTTATAATATCCCCTATCTCACAGCGCTCATGGAGTATTGGCGGGTCATCGACCGAGCAGATCCTGTGATGATCGAGATCTACCAGCGACGCGATGCGATATTGCAGCCACTGATTGATCAGTCGATTGCCAATGGTACCTGCCGCACTGACTTCAAAACTGCAGACTATTCCATGGTGACGTCCATCTTAAGATCCGCTTTACAAGGCCATACCGAAGCAGATCAAGAGAAACTGGCCAAACGTGCGGTTGAATTTTTACTCCATGGTATTTGTGGATAATACTTATGGCAGACCAACCACGTTTACTTGAACCTGCACCCGACTGGACAGCGGAGGAAAAACCAACGCTGCCCGGCTCCCCTGCAGCGATTGCTCATCCGACCTACAAGCGATATTTATATTTTTTTATTGGGTTGTTTGTTGCTATATCCGGTAGCTTAAGTAATGGTTTCATCACCGCAAATTTACCACTTTTACAAGGTGAATATGGCCTCACACCTGCCGAAACCGCGTGGATTCCTGCGGCTTATGTCATGGCCAATGTCAGTTCCAACCTGATTTTATTTAAAGCACGGCAGCAATACGGCCTCCGGCTTTTTTCAGAAATCGGCTTGGTGCTGTTTATTGGCGTGATGCTGCTACATCTGTTTGTACATACCTATGAAATGGCGATTTTTGCTCGTGTTATTAGTGGCTTATTGGCTGCTCCGCTAAGTTCGCTGGGTATGTATTACATAATGCAAGCATTTCGGCGGGCGCATTTTGGTCGTGCCATTTATATGGCACTGGGCTTTCAACAGCTCGGTATTCCGTTAGCATGGATCATGTCACCGTATCTGGTCGATGTGAACGACTGGCACATTTTCTATACTTTTGAACTCGGCTTAGCACTGTGCTGCCTCGCAATGGTGGTGTCACTCAAACTACCCCGCAGCCTCAGAATTGCAGTGTTCGAATATCAAGATTTATTTACTTTTGCGTTACTGGCTACCGGTTTCGCTTTGCTATGTATTGTGCTGACTCAAGGGCCTATTCAGTGGTGGTTTGAGGCTGACTGGCTAGCTTACTTGCTCATTGCTGCGTTTATTCTGATTGTCGTCGGTTTGACCTATGAACATTTTCGCGTTAACCCGCTGATTGTGACCCGTTGGCTTGGTACTTCCTCCACTGTGCGGTTTATTATCGGGGCATTTGCCATTCGCTTTTTAATGTCCGAACAAAGCTATGCTGCGGTGAATTTTCTGAAAACTATGGGTATGGGGCCAGATCAGTTTGTCTCATTTTATGTGGTGGTGTTAGTCGGGATTGTTTCAGGCACGGTATTCAGCGCCCTGACTTTTTCCAAAGAAAAAATGGTTTTTCATCTGCTCGGTGCCGTCATTCTTGTTCTATGTGCTTGTGCTTTGGACTATCACCTTACGAGTGATGTACGTCCACATGACTTTTATCGCAGTCAGTTTTTAGTCGGCTTTGCTAGTGGTATGTTTATTGGGCCATTGTTACTGACGGGTATTATTAGTGCCTTACAAAAAGGGCCATCACATATGGTCACGTTTATTGTGTTGTTCTCCGCAACACAAACCTTTGGCGGATTGGTTGGTTCATCGTTCTTTTCTACCTATCAACAAATGCGTACCCAAACCTATCAAGCGCAAATTTACAATGATTTATCTCAAACTACGCCACAGGTGGATCAACGTATACAAGTGCTCACGCAAAGTGCACATCAGTATTCACTCGATCCTACTCTTGATCATCAGCAAGCCATGCGTACTTTAAATCAAAGCATAGGCCGTGAAGCACAAGTTCGCGCTTATAACGATGTGATCTTTTTAAATGGTATTTTTGCTGTCTTACTACTGTTTTGGGGATTGTTTGTCATTGCGATCAATAAATATAAAACACGACGACAATTGAGCAATAGCAGTTAGCTAGAAATGAAATATTAACCATTACATAAATGAAGAAATTTGAAAATATTGAGAACAACATGAGCGAACAACAGCAAACACCCGATATGAATGAAGTCAAAAATGCTGCGGTAAATCCTGAAAATACTGTGCCGACACCAGCACCATCAAGTAAATTGATTTCAACAGGTAAACGTACCTTAATTTTAATGTTTATTGTGCTTTTGATTGGTATTGCACTGATACTTTGGGCATGGAAGCTCGGGCCATTTCACAGCAACATTCAATCGACTGAAAATAGCTATGTGAAAGGTAAAACCACCGTGCTATCGTCTCAGATTAATGGCTATGTTAAAGATGTATTAGTGACAGACTTCGATCATGTCAAAAAAGGTCAAGCCTTAATGCATATTGATGCCACCACATATGATCAAAAAGTAACGCAAGCAGAATCAGGCGTTGAACAAGCTGAAAACTCTTTGGCCAATCAAAGCCAAGCGATTGAACAACGTAAAGCAGATGTGAGTGCAGCAGAAGCCAAAGTAGATCAAGCTCAGGCAGCCTATGAGCTTGCTGTTGCACAGATGAACCGATACCAACAACTCGGTAACAGCGGTGCAGCTTCTAAAACAGAACAAGACAAAGCTGCTGCCGATGCAAAAAACAGCTTAGCCTTATTACATCAAGCTCAAGCCAATGTACTCGTTGCAAATCAAGCTCTAAAAACGGCACAAGTCGCAGCAACAGGACTTAAAGCGCAAGTAAATAGTGCTAAATCGCAGTTTGATCAAGCCGTCACCACGAAAGATTACAGCATTATTGTGGCGCCGATGGATGGACAACTGGGTGAAGTGAGTCCACGGATTGGCCAATATGTTGCTGCGGGTTCACAATTAATGTATTTAATTCCACAACAACGCTGGGTGACTGCCAATTTTAAAGAAACCCAAATTGCGGATATGCGTATTGGACAAAAAGCATGGTTCACCGTAGATGGAATGAAACATCAGAAATTTTACGGCAAAGTTGAGCAAATCTCCCCTGCTGCTGGCTCAGAATTTAGTGTATTAAAAGCGGATAATGCCACAGGTAACTTTACCAAAGTGGTGCAACGCATTGCAGTCAAAATTGCAATTGATCCCAACCAAGCCGGCCTAGAAAATTTAAGACCCGGCATGTCGGTCGTCACTTCGGTCGATGTCGCCAATTAAACAAAGAAATTTAAAAATGTTGGCTCAAATTGGAAGCGGATAAACAAGTAAATATGATTTCATTGTATTTAAAACTGATGTAAAACTTTGCGATTTTATTTATAGCCTGATTGTATGCAGTTTCTGACAAGCTCTATGTTTTGGTAACTTATATGAGGCTAGAGCACGCTATAATCGCTTTTCACACCACATTTGCTTTTATTAACAAGTTAAGGGATTGTCATTTCAATGTTTGAATCTATTGCCCAAGCCATTCCAACAGATACGATTGTTTATGGTGGCGTGGTCATTCAGATTAAACGCCTAGACTTAGTTCATCCACAGATCTCAGGCAACAAGTTTTTCAAGCTGAAATATAATTTTATTGAGGCGCAAAAGTTGGGCTTGCGCAAAGTCTTAAGCTTTGGTGGCGCTTATTCCAACCATATTGCAGCAACAGCCTTTGCAGCCTATCAGTTTGGTTTTGACAGCATCGGGATTATTCGTGGCGAAGAACTGGCTCACCAACCGCTAAATCCAACCTTAGCAACTGCACAGCACTTTGGTATGCAGTTGCAATTTGTCTCACGCCAGGCCTATCGAGAAAAAACCAATTCGGCATTTTTAGCCCAATTACAACAAGATTACCCTGCGCATTATCTAATTCCTGAAGGCGGCACCAATGCACTTGCAATACAAGGTTGCCAAGAAATTTTAACGGCTTCAGATTTAACCGATTATGATTTGATTTGCTGCGCTGTCGGCACAGGTGGCACCATTACAGGCTTAATTGAATCCAGTGCTAAACATCAACAGATTTTAGGATTTTCAGCATTGAAAGGCGATTTTCTACAGCGTGACGTAGCTCAGCTCACTTCAAAAACCAACTGGAACATTCTTGATGACTATTGCTGTGGAGGTTATGCCAAAACCAATGCGGCACTTTTAGATTTTATTCAGCATTTTGAGCAGCAATACAATATTCCCTTAGAACAGATTTATACCGGAAAAATGCTCATGGGCATCTTCGACATGATTGATCAAGGTCGAATCCAACCACAACAAAAATTGTTGGTCATACATAGCGGTGGATTACAGGGAAAATTGAAAGGTTCAACCTAAACGTGGAAAAGAGTATAATCCTGCGTCCTTTCTCCCACGCAGGAATATGCCATGTCCCAAAATCAATATGATGTCCTCATCTTAGGTGCAGGTGCATCCGGTTTAATGACGGCATATAAAGCAGCGCAACGTGGCCGCAGAGTTTTAGTGGTAGAGAAAGCCAATAAAGTCGGTAAGAAAATTTTGATGTCGGGTGGTGGTAAATGTAACTTCACCAACCTCTATGTCGAACCTGAAAATTATATTTCGCATAATCCACATTTTGTGATTTCTGCTTTGTCGCGCTACACCAATTGGGACTTCATTGGCATGGTCTGCGAGTACGGGATTGAGTATGAAGAGCGTAAACACGGTCAGCTGTTTACCCAAAATGGTGCAAAAGAAATTTTAGCCATGCTATTGGCAGAATGTGACAAAACAGGCTTGGTCGACATTAAAACCAGTTGTGAAGTGAAAACTGTCAATGCCATTGAAGATCATGGCTTTCAGGTCGCAACCACACTGGGTTATTTTGAAGCTGAATCTGTGGTGATCGCAAGTGGTGGTTTATCTATTCCAACCTTAGGTGGTTCAGGCATTGGCTATGAAATTGCCAAACAATTTGGCCATTCGGTTTATCCAACACGTGCTGGTCTTGTACCGTTTACCTTCTCCGATGGTTTCAAAGAAGTGACCACACGCCTCAGTGGTAATGCGGTTGAAGCGACGCTATCAAATGAATTAAACAGTTTTACTGAAGCCTTGCTGTTTACCCATCGTGGTTTAAGTGGCCCAAGTTCATTGCAATTATCAAATTATTGGGATGTCGGCCAGCGTTTCAATATTAACTTCCTCCCTGCCCTCGATGTATTGGCATTTTTGAAGGCTAAAAAAGTCAGTCAACCAAAAGTGTTATTACGTACCTTATTCAATGAACACTTACCAAAAAGCGTGGTAGTTGAATTACAAAGCCTGATTTGGGCAGAACAAGCTGAACTGGCGATTGGTAATATCAGTGACGAAAAACTTGAACACATTGCTGGTCGTTTAGAAAACTTTGAAGTAAAACCTTCGGGCACAGAAGGGTATCGTACGGCGGAAGTGACATTAGGTGGTGTCGATACAACTGAAGTTTCATCAAAAACCATGGAAAGTAAAAAGCAAAAAGGCCTGTACTTTATTGGTGAGGTTTTAGATGTGACCGGACATTTAGGTGGTTTCAACTTCCAGTGGGCCTGGGCATCGGCACATGCCGCTTCGGAATATGTATAAATTTGAAATATAAAAAGGGCTGAATTATTCAGCCCTTTTGTTATGAAATCAACCGAAATGGTTTATTCCAAATAATCAGTTTTAAACAATGAAACTGAACTTGAAGATAGACGTTCAATCGTCTCATCCATTTTTTCCACTGCTTCTGAAATGTGTTGTGGTTGTGAATGTACACTGTTTTTAAAAGTTAAAATAATTTGATTAAACATCGAAAATACCCCCATTTTTTTCATTCCTTTGCGCTAAGCATAAAAGCTATATATGACAGCCTTATGAATCCTAAGCTTTTATATTTTAAGTAATATTCCATATATCACTATTACTAAAAATACCAAATTATGAACAATTTTCAACCATTATTTTTCATCATCTTTCAAGTGATGACTAACACTTTTATCTAATGGTGCAGTCTTATTCTCTGTTTGCGCGGTATTGGTGCGTTTTGGCTTGGCAAAAATAAAGCGTCGAGCACTTGCCAAGAATCCAACTGTTATGCCTGCAATGATCACTGGGGCTAAGAATTTATTTGGAGCTTTCGCCATAATCATGTCCTTTCTTAAATCAAAATCGACCACAAAGCGTGGCCGATTTTATATGAAATAAACAGGTTAATTTGAGTCATCCGGTTTTGGAGGAGTTGATGGCGCTTGCACATCGACATCCTTCTCGGCTTCACCAGTAGAACCAAATGGATTGTTTTGTGGTTTTTGCACAGGATTTACATCCAACTGATCAGGCGTTGCCGTTTCTTTTTCACTTACACCTGGTGCTGCATGTTGAATATTTGGATATCCATCATTTTGATTCACCTCCTGTGTGCCCACAGTTGCTGCTGAAGGTGCTGCTTGAGCAGTGGATGATGGGGCCACAGATGAATTAAATGTCGTTTTTGCCTTTGCTTGCGCTTGAACCGGATTGGGCTCATTAGCTTCACGTTTCGCTTTATCCATTAAGTCTGAAAGTAAGCGTTCTGCTGGGTTTCGACCACCTAAACCAAAGGCCAAGGCAAATGCAACTGCGACTGCCCCAAGGGTTAAACCGAAGGCCAAATTCACGATCGAATCGGCAATACCCATGGCACGTAAACCCATGGCAACCACTAAGCCCATGATAAGGACACGGACAAGATTACCTAACCAACGTGAACTGTTATATTCGCCACGTTGCACCACGTTCGCCACAATATTTGCCAGCCAGAAACCAATCACCAATATGACTGCTCCTAACAAAATACTGGCACCAAACTGGATAAACATAGCAATCAAGCCACTAATTTGCTCAAAGCCTAAACGGTTTGCCGCTTCGGATACCGCAAACAACATGGTAAAAAATACAATCAGATAGCCAACAATATCGGATAACTTGGTTGTACCGAGAAAGCGCTGCACATCTAGTTTTGCAGGAACATTATCCACACCTGTACCTGCGATCACGTCTACCACCAAACGCGCAACAAAACGTGAAACCACATAAGCCAAAATTAAAATTAAGCCCGCTGCAATAATGTTTGGAATAGCGAACATGATTTCATGCAGCATCGCTGTTGCAGGCTGTGAAATTGCCTGTATACCAAGGGCTTCGAATGCAACGATTAATGCCGTAATAATAATGATGGCAAAAACAAAGTTACCTAACACTTGCGCAAGATTGGCGCTTTTAAACATGCCAATTTTTTCGGCCTGTTGTTGCAAACTCAAACTATTAATCAAACCTTCAACGATGCCACGTACAATCTTCGCCAAGATATAGCCAATGAAGACAATCACGCCCGCAATGAAGATATTCGGTAAGTATGAAACAACTTCTGTCACCATATTTTGAATTGGGAACAGTAAGCCATTCAGTCCGAGTATCGAAAGTACAATCGGGAGGAATAACAATAAGATGAGCCAGTAGATTATTTCGCTGATATTTTGACTGATTGGACTCACGCCGACATCCGCACTGAGCTTTTCATCCAATTGTGTTTTGTTCAGTAGTTTCTGTGAACCGACTTTGACCAAGTTGGCCACAATCCAGCCAATAAAACCTACGGCAACTGCTGCGAGTAATTGAGGAATGAACAGTAAGAATTGTTGAATCATATTACTAAATGGGCCGCTGACACTGGTCAGATTCAACACATTTAGTGCACCTATGACGGCGATGACCAAAATAATCCAGAACACCACTCTGGAGACGATATTTTCAATATTGGAGCGGTGACCCGTTGCACTCGAAAGCTTTTGATTGGTTCCCAGTTTTTGCAGGATTTTTTTCACCCCTGCTGCAACCAGTAACGCAATAATCCAACCAACCAGCAAAATTGCCACTGCACTGAGTATGGGATGAAACTGCTCCCAATAATACATGGCATTAAAACGACCATGACCGGTAAAATCATTCATTCTTTCGCCCTCATTGTTATTACGTCGTGTGTTGTTATATACGTGTTATTTGCGATTAATCATTGTTGTCTCAAATCGCAAGAATTTGATCTGTATGAAAAGATCAATCTACTTTTCCACCTTAGGTTTTGCTTGTTTTTTATTCAACACTTGTATGCACAACTCCAACAAATGCTCACAATTGAATGCAAAAAAGCCCTAGATAAAACTAGAGCTTTCTTTTGTTACAAATACCGTTGTTAATGATCAGTTGCAGTTGCGGTATTTGAGTCATTGGCAACCGCTTCATCCCCTGGTGCACCAGATGTCGTATCATTTGCAGTGGCTGTTTGTGCATTTGGCGCTGGATGATTCGGCGGTGCATCCGAAGCCGATGGCTTCATGTCTGCAAACATATAAAACAGTAATGCAATTAAAAAGATACCCACTAAAATCAGCATGTACACTGGAATACGTTTTTTTTGAGTGTTTTCTTCTGAACTGGTGGTATGGGGCGGTTTATTAAAGTCATGTGTCATGTTCGCCTCACTATTTTTGTCCTTTGTTGATTTTTTATACTATCAAGACTTTTTAACCGATTGTGTGAAGAACATTTGCATTAAGTGAAAACATGTAACTTGGACTGTAATTAAGCTCATAACTCATGATTAAAATATGCCCCAACATGGCATTCGACTAAATCGCTGCCTTTGCCGATGCAAATGAGCTATAATCATGCACCTTATTTTCACCTGTTATCAAATCTATGGCGTACCATCAACAAGGTGTAACGCTTGATCTTGACACTGACGTCACTCATCAATGTTCCCTTCATTACACTCGTGATCAGCATCTTATTGGCATTATTGAATTTAGTAAGCCAAGTTATGTACTGAAATGGGGAGATTTAGAGTATTTCCGTCGCCGTACGGAAGAGCTTTCTGTTATGCCATTTCCTGAATGCATCAATGCTATGGTCATTGATATTCGGAATATTGCCGCATTTTTAGATAATGAAGTTCCGATTATTCCATGGCGTTTACTTGAAGAAGAATGTCCTATACGTTTGGTTGTACCCCAAGATCGTCTTGAACACTATGCTGGCCTATTTGAACCCACTTGGCTAACCTCAGATGTAGATACAGCTATACAGGAAATCCGTGAATTTATGGACATGTTTGTGCATTAATTTGGATATTCAACTAAAGTCGAATGCTAAAAACCTCCACTTGGAGGTTTTTTTATTGCTAAATAATTAAACAATATTTTTTGATAAAGAAATATTTACTATAAATTTTCAACCGCTTATAAATTAAATATAGCCCACTCAGCCGCATAAGGGGTAGATTGAATTGGTAACAATTCAGTAATACATAATGCTTGAGCCATGCTCAATTTATCCCCTAAGATGTAGAAAATGATCTGTTTTTATTGTTGCAACATTCTTAAAAACAACGCAATAAAATCAAAAGATTAATAAGATCATAAAAAGTGGATATTAAATCAGGGTACAAGGAGTTTTAACAATGACGTCAAAAAAACATTTAGCAACTTTATTCTGTGCAAGTGCGCTAACTTTAGGTATCACTGCCTGTAGCGATAACAAAGCACCTGCAACAGACAAAGCGGCTGGAAGCGAAGCTGCGGTTTCAGACTCTGGTACTTTAGATAAGATCAAAAAATCCGGCACAATTGTATTGGGATATCGCGACTCGTCTATTCCGTTTTCCTATATTTCAGATAACCCAAATCAACCTGTCGGTTATGCACATGATCTTCAACTTAAAGTGGTTGAAGCGGTCAAAAAGCAACTCAACTTGCCTGACTTAAAAGTACGCTATAACCTCGTAACTAGCCAAAATCGTATTCCTTTGGTGTCGAATGGTACAGTCGATCTTGAATGTGGATCGACAACCAACAACAAAGAACGCCAACAGCAAGTTGCATTTTCTACAGGTTTCTTTGAAGTCGGCTCTCGTCTCCTCACCGCAAAAGACTCTGGCATTAAAGATTTTGCCGACCTAAAAGGTAAAAAATTAGTAACTACGGCTGGCACGACATCTGAACGTTATATCCGCCAACATGAAAAAGAGCTGGGTATTGGTGAAGTTATCTCCGCTAAAGACCATGCCGAATCATTCTTAATGCTACAAAATGGTCGTGCAGCAGCATTTATGATGGATGATATTTTGCTTGCAGGTGAAAAATCTAAAGCCAAAGATCCAAACAAATGGGAAATTGTGGGCACAGCGCCAATTCATGAAATTTATGGCTGTATGATGCGTAAAGGTGATGCAGGCTTCAAACAAGTGGTAGACGATGCAATCAAAGCAACATATAGCTCTGGTGCAATCAACGAAATGTATAAAAAATGGTTCCAGTCACCAATTCCACCAAAAAATATTAACTTAAACTTTGAAATGTCAGACCAATTAAAAGCACTGATCAGCAATCCGCATGACCGTGACGAATAATTAACCCTTAACTTTCAAAATATAGCTTAAGCCAAAAGGAGTTTGGCTTAGGCTCAATTCAGGGGGGTCTATGAATTATAGTTGGAATTGGGGTGTGCTTTTCCAGTCAACTGGCGTCGGTGATTCCACCTACATTGGCTGGATTTTAATTGGTTTGGGATGGTTGTTTGTCATTGCCTTAGTGGCATGGACAATCGCAATGATACTCGGCAGTATCCTCGGCATTATGCGTACCTTACCTAGCCCTGTGGCGCGAGGCATTGGTACTGCTTATGTGACTATTTTCCGTAATGTACCATTATTAATTCAGTTATTTATTTGGTTCTACGTGGTTCCAAATTTTCTACCGACACCCATCAAAAACTGGTGGATGAATGATCTTGGTGCAAATACTACCGCACTAATCTCAGCCAGTGTCGGCTTAGGTTTATTTACTGCAGCACGAGTCTGTGAACAGGTGCGTACAGGGATTGAAGCAATTCCACGCGGTCAAACCAATGCGGGTTATGCCATGGGTTTTAGTACGACACAGCTTTACCGCTACGTTATTTTACCGCAATCTTTTCGCACGATTTTGCCACCGCTCAGCTCTGAGTTAACCAACTGCGTTAAAAATACCTCTGTTGCATCTTTAGTGGGTGTTGCAGAAATTATTTCGCAGATGAAAACAATTAGTGAATACACGCAAAACACCATCGAAATTTATACCTATGTCACCATTATTTTCATCGTAATCAATATCTGTTTGATTGGTTTCATGAACTTGCTGGAAAAACGCTTACGTGTTCCTGGCCTAATTGCAGGAGATAAATAATGGATTGGCTTACTTCTTTTATACAAGACTTGCAATTGTCTGGCCCTGCACTTTGGCATGGTTTAAGTATTACTCTGAAAGTGGTTATTTCTGCCACAATTGGTGGAGTTTTGATTGGCACACTGTTAGCTTTAATGCGCTTATCATCAATTAAAGTGTTCAACATCTTTGCCAAAGGCTACGTTAACTTATTTCGCTCAATCCCTTTACTGTTGGTATTGATGTGGTTCTATTTTGCCGTACCATTTATCTATACAGGGATTACCGGCAATTACCTAACGATTGATACCGCATTGGTTTCCAGTA
Source organism: Acinetobacter sp. YH12227 (assembly GCF_013417785.1). Lineage (NCBI taxonomy): Bacteria > Pseudomonadati > Pseudomonadota > Gammaproteobacteria > Moraxellales > Moraxellaceae > Acinetobacter > Acinetobacter sp. YH12227. Next base: position 16,541 of record NZ_VPDH01000008.1, read on the forward strand.
TTGTGGCATTTATGCTATTTGAGGCCGCATATTTCTCTGAAATTGTCCGTGCTGGGATTCAATCAATTCCAAAAGGTCAAACCTCTGCGGCCTATGCCCTTGGCATGAGCTATAGCCAGTCCATGCGCCTGATTATTTTGCCGCAAGCCTTTCGCAAAATGACTCCATTGCTGTTACAGCAAACCATCATCCTCTTTCAAGATTCAACCATGGTGTATGCCATTGGATTACTCGACTTTTTCCGCACCAACTATGTCCGCGGTGACTTAATGTCATTACTCACGCAATATATTATTTTTGCAGGACTGGTGTATTTCACCATCAGTATGATTGCGACTTATGCAGTTAAAAAATTACAACGGAGGTTAAGTGTATGACCGATGCAAAAACAATGATCGACCTCCAAAATGTCAGTAAATGGTATAAAGATTTTCAAGTATTGACCGATTGCACCACGCAAATTAAACAAGGCGAAGTGGTTGTGGTTTGTGGACCTTCCGGCTCAGGTAAATCAACGTTAATTAAAACCGTGAATGGACTGGAACCCTTCCAATCCGGTCAAATACTAGTGGATGGCATTTCCATAAATGATGCAAAGACCGATTTAAATAAATTACGTAGCCGCGTCGGCATGGTGTTTCAGCACTTTGAATTATTCCCCCATTTGAGTATTACTGAAAACTTAACCATTGCCCAAGTCAAAGTATTAGGACGCTCAGAAGCAGAAGCCAAACAAAAAGGTTTAGCGTATTTGGAACGTGTTGGACTCAGTGCACACGCCAACAAATACCCTGCTCAGCTTTCAGGTGGTCAGCAACAACGTGTCGCCATCGCTCGCGCACTAAGTATGGACCCGATTGCCATGCTCTTTGATGAACCAACCTCTGCGCTCGATCCTGAGATGATTAATGAGGTATTGGATGTAATGGTTGGTTTAGCCAAAGAAGGCATGACCATGATGTGTGTGACGCATGAAATGGGTTTTGCCCGTCAGGTAGCGGATCGTGTGATCTTTATGGATCAAGGAAAAATTGTAGAAGACTGTACCAAAGACGAGTTCTTTAATACACCTCGTGGTGAACGTGCACAGCAATTCCTGAATAAAATTTTGCATTAAGTTACAGCGATGTTCGCGTCATACTACGTAACAAAAAAAGCTCATCTCAGGATGAGCTTTTTTATATAAACAGTGATAAAAAATGCAGCGAATTTACCAGTAGTTTTCTACTGCAATATTCCCCTCACCGCGGCGGTTCATGGTTAGCCCACGTGCTTTAAGTGCTGCTTTAGTGTCATCAACCATTTGTGGATTACCACAGAGCATGACATGAGTCGTATCAATATTAAATTCTAGCCCCGCAGCTTTTTCTAATTCGCCATTTTCAATGAGCACTGGCAAACGGTCATGCAAAACGGCATTTGGATCACGTGTAATAATTGGAATAAATTTAAATCCCTTATGCCCTTCACCAAAAGTTTTGGCAATTTCTTGAATCCTTTCTACATAAGCCAACTCTGATGCAGTACGTACACTGTAAACCAAATTGATCTTTTCGTATTTTGACCACGTTTCAAAGTCCTGCAACATCGATAAAAATGGAGCAAGCCCTGTTCCTGTTCCCAATAACCATAGGTCTTTCGGTAATGGCAACTGATAACGTGCCAATGTTAAGAAACCATAAGGAATCTTTTCCAGATACAATTCATCGCCGACTTGTAGATGCTGTAAGTTCGAGGTAAATGCACCATCAGGCACTACAATCGAAAAGAATTCTAAAGTCTCATCAAAAGGAGATGACACCACCGAATAAGCACGAACCACCAATTCATCGCCCACTTTTAACCCAATTCGTGCAAACTGCCCAGCAGTAAATTTAAAATGTGCGGGACGCGTCATGGTAAAACTGAACAAAGTATTGGTCCAACGGTGTACAGATAAAACCTTTTCTAAGCTAAATTTTTCAATTGACATGATTTGAACGTGGCGTGACAGACTATGCTCATGTTAGCATGACAGTATAATTTATTAATATTTTTTAAATGTTAAGGTCCAATTCATGCGCATGACTTTACGCCAGTTGGCTGTTTTTGTAGCAGTCGCTCAAGAAGGTACCGTTACTAAAGCTAGTGATGCTGTCAAACTTACTCAAAGTGCAGCAAGTATGGCTTTGGCCGACCTCGAAGATGGTCTAGGTGCTCCGCTGTTTGACCGTCTGGGTAAACGCCTACAATTGAATGACTTGGGTCGATTCTTGCTCCCTCAAGCTTTAGAAATTCTCGGACGCTGTGAAGCATTCGAACAAGCAGCCAAAGGTGAATTGCAAAGTATTGATTTACGTCTAGGTGCGACCTTAACCATTAGTGACTACCTAATGCCAGACTTGATGGCGGATTTCTTACAAATTCAGCCGCAAGCACATTTACAGCTCCAAGTGGGTAATACACGCCAAATGATTGAAGCGGTGAATCAATTTCAATTGGATTTGGCATTAATTGAAGGTTCATGCCATCTGCCACAGCTTCAATGCATTCACTGGCGTGATGATGAGCTTGCTGTCTGTTGTTCACCTGAACATCCATTAGCAAAACTGGATCGTGCTTTAACCTCAGATGACTTTAATCATGTTGAATGGATCTTACGTGAAGAAGGTTCAGGTACTCGTGAAGTCTTTGACAATGCAATCTTAAAAGATTTACCAGATGCCAATATTCGTCTGACCCTAGGTCATAACGAGGCGATTTTAAAAATTGTCGCAGGCGGTCTTGGTATGTCGTGCATTTCTAAACTTGCAATTGAACCTTTACGCGAAAAAGGTCAATTGGTTGTGCTAGACACGCCATTCTGGCAGCTGGCACGTCCCCTGTTTATGCTTGTGCATCGTCAAAAGTATCAAGGGCCTGGACTAAAAGCCTTTATGCAATTCTGTGAAAAATAAAAAAAGCGCCTTAAGGCGCTTTTTTTATCTATTTTTAAATTGGCGTTCACATGGTTCGCCATCATTATTGCCGTCCATTTTCGTATTTGGACAATTATTATTAAAGAACACTGCTTCTTCGTATGAACGCATCTGACTGCAATGTGTACGTCCGTCACAACTGAACTTGGCTGGCGCTGCTTGTTGTACTGCTTGAGTAGGTTTAGGTGTGACATCCACCACATCACGACGTAATTCACTCGTGCCTGTTCCATGCAAATTATGCAGACCTTGCTCACTCAGTACTTGGTCGGGTAAATCGCCCTGCGCTTTACGCTGTTCTTCTACAATCTGCTGTTGTTGCTGCATCAATTGCTGTGCGTGTAATTGCTTTTGTTCTCTATAGCCTTGATATTTGCCATAAACCATTACAGCAAGTACAACAATAATGACCACACCCACAAAACTGATGATTTTACTCAATGGACTAACTGAAGCAACTTCATAACGCGGTGAGGCTGAAATAGGCTCACGTGAATGATCTTCTACAATTGTTGATTGTAATGCTTGTTCTGTAGCTTGTTGTTGCTTTAAATCCAAACGAACAATATTGACCGCTTTAAAATTGCCTTGATCTTCAGAAATAAGGTATTTCACTTTTTCACCAAGCTTTAATTCAATATGGCGGCTTGGTATGTCCGTTACGTGGAAAAACAAATCTTTCACTTGTTCGTTTTGTTGAATAAAGCCAAAGCCACGATCAGCATTATAGCTTTTGATTTTCCCCTCTAAAAACATATGGCTATCCAATTTTTATAATGATTATATATTAATAAAAAAGAGGCGAAGCCGCCTCTTTTTTATCTATTTAAGCTGAACGCAAAGTTCACAAAAGCTTACTTGCGGAGATTACTCAGTAAAGCAGAAGTAATAGATGTGTTGTTCGCTACAATTTTTGATTTTTTAGCACGTGTAGATTTATCTTCAGCACGTTCAATATTAATCGCTTTGTAACGGTCACCATTTTCAATGACATTAAATTGAACACGTTCGTTACGCTTTGGTTCACCTTCCGCCCCAGGAAAATCGGAAATATGAAAGAACACTTCCCCTTCTGCTGAAGCAATAAAACCGTACCCTTTTTCAGAATTGTACTGTTTGATTTTTCCTTGATATAACTCTAACTTCATGCGCTTAGCCTAATATCTAAATATGATTGCTACATTATATAAAAAAGAGGCTATTAAAGCCTCTTTTTGATTTCAGTTTAAAATTAATCTTTCTGAACTGAACCGAAAATTTTATCACCAGCATCGCCTAAACCAGGAACGATGTAACCATTTTCATTTAAGCCGTGGTCAACGGATGCAGTAAAGATGGTAACGTCTGGATGCGCCTCTTCTACACGTTTAATACCTTCTGGTGCAGCAACAAGAACCATCACACGGATATCTTTACAACCACTTGCTTTTAGAACATCAATTGCAGCAACTAAAGAAGAACCCGTTGCTAGCATTGGATCGATAATCATGGCTAAACGGTTTTGAACGTCTGGTACTAATTTTTTATAGTAGGTACGTGCTTCCAAAGTTTCTTCATCACGCTCTAAACCTAATACTGATACTTTTGCACTAGGAATAAGGTTAAGAAAACCATCCAACATACCAATACCAGCACGTAGAATTGGCACAACTGTTATTTTTTTGCCCGCAATACGGTCTACAGTTACTTTACCATTCCAGCCATCAATTTCATGATCAACCATAGGTAAATCTTTAGTTGCTTCGTAAGTCAAAAGCATGGTGACTTCTTGAGCAAGCTCACGGAAGTTTTTAGTACTAATGTCTGCACGACGAAGTAAGCCGAGTTTATGTCGGATTAACGGATGACGGATTTCATGGATAGCCACGGGAGAACACCTAAAAGGTTAAGATAAAATTTCATCTATTATAAAGCTATTTAACAAATGTTAAAAATAAAAAAGCCCCCATTGCTGGAGGCTTTTTTGTAATAACTGAATTAATTGCTTAATTCATTAGTTAAAACCGCTTTGAATCAAGCTCATGATGAACTGTTGAAGCTCAGGTGAGATTGCAAAATATGCCACTTGAGATACTGCAATAATTGGATCTGGGTATACACCGATCAACAATACTAATGCAGCTGCACCAAGCACCATGATACCACCCACTTTTTGGCCCCAATGATCGACAGCATCGATACGTGGGTTTTCTGGTGGTGTCATGTACATTACAACCATTACACGTAGGTAGTAGTACAAACCAATACCAGAACCAAGGATTACCATTGCCGCTAAGAACCATGAACCACCAGCTACCGCTGTTTTGATGACAAGGAACTTACCAATGAAGCCAGCAGTTAAAGGAATACCTGCAAGAGACAACATCATTACAGTCAGTGTTGCAGTCAATACTGGACGACGCCAGAACAAACCACGATACTCAGCAAGGCTACCTGCTTCATCTTTGTTGTTGTAAGGGCTAGACATTAATGTCACGACACCGAACGCACCGATTGTGGTTAATACATAAGTAATAACATATACGTTTACGCTGCTGAATGTCGCAAAGCCTTGTACTTGAACAAAGTCAGTATTACGAGCACTGATAATCGCCACAAGTAAGTAACCGAAGTGAGCAATTGAAGAGTATGCAAGGATACGTTTCAAGTTCACTTGACGTACTGCAAGCAAGTTACCCGCAAGGATAGACAAGACTGCAATGATCGTTACGATTGTGATGAAGCTGTCGGAAAGGATTAAGCCAGAAGCCAAGAAGTAACGAACGAATAGGCCGATCATTGCCACTTTAGCAACAGTTGCAAGGAAAGTCGCAACTGGCGCTGGCGCACCTGCATATACGTCTGGTGTCCATTTATGGAATGGCGCAAGAGACAATTTGAATGCAACAGCAAATACGATTAATGCAAGACCTAATACCACGCCAGGTTGGCTGAAGTTGGTAAACATTTTACCTGGTTCAGCAACGAATGACATTGTACCTGTGTAGGCATATACATATGCCATACCCATTAACAGCATTGCAGATGCAGTTGCTGAAAGTACAAGGTATTTAACGCCCGCTTCAAGTGATTGAGAACGTTGATGTGTATATGCCAATAGGCCGTATACAGGAATCGACATTAACTCAAGGCTGATGAAGAATGATGCATAGTGTGAACTTGCCACCATCAACATCGCACCAGTCACCGAACACAACATCAAGATGTATAGTTCTTCACGGTTGTCTTCATACTTTTCAATATAAGCATGTGACAAAGTACAACAAGCAAGTGCTGCAACTAAAATCACAAACTGATACAACATCGTAAACGGATCTACGATGAATAAGTTCATTACGTTTGCAGGTACATACTGCCCTGCAACCAGAACAAAAATAATGTAAAAGGCTGCAAGGTTCAGACCGATAACGGAAGTCGTTGCAACTAAATTGTGGTTACGCTTGATTGCAATTAGCAACATCACGACGATCGCAGTTAAAGCCACGATCATCACAGGAGCTAATGGCATAAGCTCAGAAAATGACATTGTGAAGTCCATGGCTTATTGCATCTCCACATTTTCAGGTTGTACAGCAATTTGCTGCACAACATCAACGACTTCTTGAACTGGAATATAGCTGTTCGCAATCCACGCCATACTTGAATTTGAAATATCAAGGAAGCTTTGTGGGAATAGACCAAGCCATACAAGACCAAGAGCACAGATTAAAAGAATCACAACTTCACGCGCATTTAAGTCTTTCAACGGATTTGCGTAATGCTGTTTTTGTTCTTCATTTGGCGTACCAAACAATGCTTTGTGAATCAGGATTAAACCGTAAAGACCAGCAAATACTAAGCTTACCGCAGCAAGAATTGTGTACACAGGGAACTTCGCGTATGAACCCATCAAGATTAGGAATTCACCGATAAAGTTACCAAGACCTGGAATACCTACAAGTGCCGCAACAAAGAACATTAAGAAGAATGAAAGGTATTGGAACTGACCACGGATACCACCCATCAAACGCATGTCACGTGTATGCAGACGTTCGTAAACCTGACCACACATAATGAACAATGCAGCAGAAGATAGACCGTGAGCCAGCATCATAATCATCAAGCCTTGGAATGTCAGGATGTTACCTGCATACAAAGCGAGAAGTACGAAGCCCATGTGCGAAATAGATGTGTACGCAAGCAGACGTTTCATGTCTGTTTGTTGGAATGCACACCATGCACCGTAGAAAATACCGATTAGACCAAGAATGATCGCGATGTCAGCAAACTGAGCAGATGCTACTGGGAAGAATGGAATAACGAAACGTAAAAGACCATAAGCCGCAGTTTTAATCAAGATACCTGCAAGGTCGACAGAACCCGCTGTAGGTGCTTGCGCATGCGCATCTGGTAACCAGCCGTGTAATGGGAAAACTGGAAGTTTTACCGCAAAACCAATGAACATACAGATCATGAATGCATAAGCAATTGCTGGAGCTTGAGCTTCAATCGTATGCGCAACACTCATTAAGAAGTCATAGTTAAAGCTGATTTGACCATGAATTTGGTAGCCGACTACAACTAGACCCAAGATACCGATCAACATGATGAGACCAGCAACTTGTGTATAGATGAAGAATTTAGTCGCAGCGTAAACACGTGATTTACCGTCTGCCCCTTTATGACCCCATAACGCAATCAAGAAGTAGATTGGTACAAGCATCATCTCCCAGAAGAAGAAGAACAGGAACATGTCAATCGCAAGGAATACACCGATTACACCACCCAAAGACCATAAAAGGTTTAAGTGGAAGAAACCAACGTTCTTTTGAATCTCACCCCATGAACAACCTACTGCAAGTACACCTAGTAATGCAGTTAAGCCAACCATAAGCAGTGAAAGACCATCCACAGCTAAGTGAATGTTAATACCTAAAGTGGTAATCCACGGTAGGTTAAATTGAGCAGCCCACTGTGGAGCTTGTGTACCCAACTCGTAGTTATAAGTACCGTTTTGCCATAAAACAATGGTTAACACCAAAGTTAAAAGCATACCGATTAACGCGATATAACGTGGCAAGTGCTTGTCGAGTTTATCGACAAGCCAGCATACAAAACCTGCAATGAACGGAATAAGGATCAGAGCGGGTAGAATTAAATTGTTTGGAGTTTCCATTTTATTTCCCCACGACCTGAATCACGACCAGGATCAATAGTAATGCAAACGTACCGAATGCCATACTAGATGCGTATTCACGCAATGAACCTGTTTGACGTGAACTTGTAAAGCTATTACCGCCTTTAACAAGTGCAGGCAATACAAGCCATAAGCCGTCAATTGGATCACGACCAAAGATTTTAGCCAGTAGCAAATAAGGCTTAACGAAAACAATGTTGTACAAAGCATCGAAACCAAGTGCATTACGGCAGATATTTGCAAGCCCTGCACCCAGTGAAGTTTTAGCAAATGCTTTCACTGCGCTATAAGCAAAGGCAAACAACACCACACCAACAACCAAGCCTGCAAGTGCAATACCTACAGCTGTATATTCAGCGCTGTGCATACCATGCTCAAGTGCTTCTGGAACATTAAACGCTGGAATTTGCGCAGCATTTAGAATGTTTGTTACTGGTGCTTTTAATACATAAGCTAAACCAGTTGAAAGCACTGCAAGAATTGCCAATGGGCCCCAGTACGTGATGCCTTTAATTTCATGGTAAGGCGTGTTTTCTTTACCAAAGAATACAACCCAGATTAAACGGAATGTATAGATTGAAGTTAAGAATGCACCAGCTACACCAGTCCAGTACAAGCAATCATAAACTGCAACAGCTTGACCTTTCACCCATACTGCACCAAGAATCGCATCTTTTGAGAAGAAGCCGATTGTGATGAATGGGATCGCTGCCAATGCACCGCCACCAATTGCGAAACAAGCAAACAAGAATTTGTTTTTGTGGAAAAGACCACCCATCTTGAAGATGTTTTGTTCGTGATGGAATGCAAGAATCACCGCACCAGAAGACAAGAATAATAATGCCTTGAAGAATGCGTGAGTGAGCATGTGGAATAAACCAGCTTGGTAAGCTTCAGCACCTACAGCCATGAACATATAACCCAACTGACTCATTGTAGAGTAAGCAAGAATACGTTTGATGTCTGTTTGAACCAATGCTGCAAAACCAGCAACCAATAATGTCACCGCACCAGTAATCGAGATGAACATCATTACTTCAGGTGCTTGTTCAAACACAGAGAACATACGGCAGCATAGATAAACACCAGCTGTTACCATTGTCGCTGCGTGGATCAATGCAGATACTGGTGTAGGACCAGCCATCGCATCTGCCAACCATGTTTGTAATGGGATTTGTGCAGATTTACCTGCAGCGCCCAAGAACAACATTAAAGCAGTCCAAATCGTTAACGATGAACTTTCAACCATCACTGTTGGTGCAGCAGCAACCACTTCAGCAATGTTTAAAGTACCGAACTGTTGGTAGATTAAGAACAAAGCGATCAGTAAGAATACGTCACCCACACGTGTAACAGTGAATGCCTTAATTGCAGCAAAACCGTTCGCAGGTGTTTGGTAGTAGTAACCAATCAATAGGTAAGAACATAGACCTACGCCTTCCCAACCCAAGAATAACAACGCTAAGTTGTCACCCAATACAAGCAATAACATGCTTGCAACGAATAGGTTGAAGTAAGAGAAGAAACGTGCAAAGTCCTCTTCACCACGCATATACCACGTTGCAAAGATGTGAATTAGGAAACCAACACCAGTGATCATACCCATCATTAACAATGATAAGCCATCAAGGTGAAGCGTAAAGCCTGGTGCTAAATCACCTGCACTGAACCATGTCCAAAGGTGTTGAGTTGTCGCAACTGAACCATTGTTGACAAAGTCGATACCTGCAATCAATGCAAATAAAGCTGAAAGACCAACCGAACCTGCACCAATAATCGCTGCAACAGATTCAGGAAGGTTTTTACGCCCTGCCGCTAAAAGGATGAAACCGATTAGCGGAAATAATACTGTTAAATATAAATAGCTCATCCGCGCATCTCACTAGCAGCATCCACATCCAAGTGATGGAAGCGATGATAGAACTGAAGGACGATCGCAAGACCAATACACGCCTCGGCTGCAGCAAGCGTTAAGATCAAGATAAACATCACCTGACCGTCTGGCTGTGCCCAAGCACTACCTGCCAAAACGAACGCCAATGCAGCAGCGTTCATCATGATCTCGAGGCTCATTAAAATAAATAATAGGTTGCGTCGAACCATCACACCGTAAAAACCAAGTGCGAAAAGGATGGTTGCAACGATCAAACCATGTTCTAAAGGGATGTTGCCCATTATTGTTTGTCCTCTTCTGCACCTGGCTCACGTTTGCCAAGATGGAATGCAGCGACAAGCGCGCCAAGCAATAACATCGCAGCAACTTCAACCAGTAATAAGTACTGAGTAAAGAGTGTTGTACCAACTTGTTTTGGACCTACAACTTCAGCACCCATTAGAGCGCCAGCAGTTGTGTAGTCTGACTTCAGCATCCAAACAAGGATTAAACCCATAAGGAAGCTCATCAACGCAGGATAAGCCCACGCAGATGAAGTCAGCCATTTGCTTTCCTGTTCAACAGTATCCTGCCCAAGGTTTAGCATCATCACTACGAATACGAACAGCACCATAATTGCGCCGGCGTAAACAATAATTTCAAGTGCACCAGCGAATGGCGCACCTACGATCATGAAGATACCTGCTACAGCAAGTAAAGAGATGATCAAGCTTAATAAAGCATGTACAGGGTTCGTGTTGGTTACAACACGAACTGTAGAGACGATGGCCACAAGTGCCATCAAATAAAATGGCCACATCATGGTAATAGACTCCGTACATCAACTGGCGTGCTTTCGCGCTGCGCCTGACCTTTATCTTTACCAGCAACAGCCATACCTGTTACACGGTAGAAGTTGTATTCTGGGTATTTACCAGGACCAGAAATGAGTAAGTTTTCTTTCTCATATACCAAGTCTTGACGAACATATTCACCTAACTCAAAGTCAGGTGTCATTTGAATCGCAGTTGTAGGACATGCTTCTTCACACATACCGCAGAAAATACAACGAGAGAAGTTGATACGGAAAAACTCCGGATACCAACGACCATCTTCTTTTTCAGCTTTTTGTAGTGAAATACAGCCTACTGGACATGCAACCGCACAAAGGTTACATGCAACACAGCGTTCTTCGCCATCAGGGTCACGCGTTAATACAATACGACCACGGAAACGCGGTGGTACGATATCTTCGCCTTTAACCTCTGGATATAAAATGGTGTCACGTTTACGCGTCACGTGTGAGAAAACCATCCACAGTGAACGTACAATTGACCCAAATCCAGCTAGAAATTTAAACATTTTATTCTCCCTGCTGTCTTAGGCCTGATTCATCAGAATCACAGCACCAGTTACCAGAAGGTTAACCAACGCCAATGGCAAGCAAATTTTCCAACCAAAGTTCATCACTTGGTCATAACGTGGACGCATTAAAGAACCACGAGCCAAGACAAACATCATTACAAAGAATGCTGTTTTAATAATGAACCAGAACGCTGCTGGAACGAATGGAATTTCTAAGTTGAATGGCGCTAACCAACCACCGAAGAATAAGGTTACGATAAGCGCAGAGATCAGTACTACGTTGACGTATTCCGCAACGAAGAACATACCCCATTTCATACCACCGTATTCGACATGGTAACCTTCCGCCAATTCTTGTTCTGCTTCAGGTTGGTCAAATGGGTGACGATGCGTTACCGCAACACCCGCAACCACAAAGATTAAGAAACCTAAGAACTGAGGAATAACAAACCAAACATCACGTTGCGCTTCTACAATTTCACGCATATTGAATGAGCCAGCAATTGCAACCACACCCATCAATGAAATACCCAAGAACACTTCATACGAAATGGTTTGAGCTGCAGAACGTAGACCACCCAATAATGCATATTTGTTGTTTGATGACCAACCACCGAACAATACTGCGTATACCGCAATACCTGCCATTGCCATAAAGAACAATAGGCCGATGCTCATGTCTGAAACACCTAAGTAAGGTGAAACAGGAATAACCATGAACGACAGCACCGCAGTTGCCATCGCAACTGCTGGAGCCATACGGAAAGTGAGTTTGTCAGCAAATTTTGGTGTCCAGTCTTCCTTGAACATGATTTTCAACATGTCGGCAACGATCTGGAACATACCACCCGGACCTACGCGGTTCGGACCATAACGGTCTTGCCACAAGCCGAGTAAACGACGCTCGATGAAAGACATCAACGCAGCGATCAATACTACAACCAGTAAGATCACGATAGCTTGCAGCACTGAATAGGCGATTGGCCAGTTTTCAGCCCACAGCGGCGTTTGACGGATTAATTCTTGTTCCATGAATTACACTCCTACCGCGACTGAAACAGGTTCTGCAAGCGATACTGTAGGTGCAATACCCACTGGATAACCGATATAACCTGTTGGTAAGTATTCAATCACTTGAACTGGAAGAACGATTTCAGCTTCACCAGTTTTCACTGTGATCTTCTGACCATCTTGAACATTCAAACGAGCAGCATCTTGTTCACCCACAGCAAACATTGCTTCTGGAATACGTGATTCCATCGCAGGCGTTTTCACTGTAAATTCACCTGAAGCGAAAATATGGTGCATTGGTACAAGACGGAAGCTTTCAGGGTTTGCAACCACTGGCGCTGGCGCTACAAATGTACGTGCAGGACGTTTTACTAGGCGATCGAATAAACGAATACCAGCATCACCACCTTTTAAGTGACCCCCCACGTTGTCTTGGAATTTATTCCAAGCTTGTGGTGAGTTCCAACCTGCAGACCAAGCAAATGGTACAAGTGCAGCTGGAGTTTGGTTACCTACATAACCTTCCATTGAGAACGTCAACGCAGAGTCTTTATCGACTGGTTGCTTAGGTTCGTGAATAGAAAGTGGTGCACGCATTGCAGTACGACCAGAGTAACGACGTGGTTCACGAGCTACTTTAAGACCATGTACACGGAAGCCCGCATTTGGTGCTACATCTTGAATCGCTTCAAGTGCAGGTACGTTTTTCGCAACTGACTCGATGACGTCATCAAGTAATGTCCAAGAAATTGCCTTACCTTTAAGACCTGTTTCTAGGGCATGTAACCAACGCCAAGATTCTTTAATCGCAAGTTCTGGTTTGTAGTAGCTTGGGTCATACACTTGGTAGAAACGTTGTGCACGGCCTTCTTGCGATACCACAGTACCATCACCTTCAGCGAAACTTGCAGCAGAAAGAACGATATCTGCTTTTTTCACAGTTTCAGTTTCAGAGTGATCTAATACAATCACATCTTTACCCGAAAGCGCTGCATTCACTTGCGCTGCTGGTAAACGACGATAAAGATCGTTTTCAACCACAATCACTGCATCAAAATCTTGTGCAAATGCTTGCTCAAGGCTTTGACCACCCAAGATTGCCAAGCCCATTGAGTTCACTTCAGGAACAGTCAATGTCAAACCTGCATTTGAACCAAGGTTTTGTGCAACTTGCGCTGCTGCTTCCATGATTGATGCGTCTTGTAAGCTTGTACCAGAGATGATCAATGGTTTTTTCGCAGCTTTTAAGGTGTCAGCAATGGTTTGTGCAAATGCTTTAGCATCATCAGCAAGACCAGTAATGCTCTCGCCTGCTACTGCTGCAGCAACCGCAAAACCTAAACGCGCGATGTCGTTAGGAGAAGCCACCACTTCACCTGTTGCAACGTCAGCTAAACGTGTTTGAGTCGCAGCAAGAATGTAGATTGGAGATTTTTCATCTTGACCAATACGTTGTACAGGTTCAGCCAACCATTCTTGAGTACGGCGCTCTGCTGCCATTTCTTTGGCTTTGTTTTTCGCCGCTTGACGAACAGACAATGCCATACGTGGCGCAGTTTGGGTTAAATCTTCACCCAAAATTAGCACTGCATCATAGCTTTCAATTTCACGCATTGTTGGGTTGTAAACACCCTCTGTTTGCATGATTGATGCCGCTAACTCAACCAAGTTTTGCTCTTTTTGAGACATACCTGTTGAGTAGTTTTCCTGACCTACTAATTCACGAAGCGCGAAGTTAGATTCAAGTGATGCACGTGGTGAACCGATACCCAATACTTTTTTAGCTTGGATATTTTCAATCACGGTATCAAGTGCTTGATCTACAGAAACTGTAGTCACGTTGCCGGCAGTACGGAACTGCGGTTGACGTGGACGATCTGCACGGTTCACATAACCTGTACCGAAACGACCTTTATCGCATAGGAAGTATTGGTTCACGTCACCGTTAAAGCGGTTTTCTACACGACGTAGTTCGCCATAACGCTCACCCGGAGAAATGTTACAACCTGAAGAACAGCCTTGGCATACGCTTGGCGCATACTGCATGTCCCACTTACGGTTATAGCGTTCTGAGTGAGTTTTATCCGTGAATACACCTGTTGGACATACTTCAGTCAAGTTACCAGAGAATTCAGATTCTAAAGTTCCTGATTCTGGGCGGCCAAAGTAAACACGTGATGCACTTGCATAAACACCGAAGTCTGTACCACCAGCATAATCTTTGTAGTAACGAACACAACGGTAGCACGCGATACAACGGTTCATTTCGTGAGAAATGAATGAGCCTAACTCTTGGTTGTAATGCGTACGTTTTGTGAAACGGTAGCGACGACGATCATGCTGTGTCATCACAGTCATATCTTGTAAATGACAGTGACCACCTTCTTCACACACTGGACAGTCGTGTGGGTGGTTGGTCATTAAGAATTCTACAATTGAAGCACGGAAGTTTTTCGCTTCGTTATCTTCAATAGAGATATAGGTATTGTCAGCTGCTGGTGTCATACATGACATGACCAAACGACCACGGGTATCTTCCGGATTCGCATATTGAGTCACAGCACATTGACGGCAAGAACCGACAGAACCTAAGGATGGATGCCAACAAAAGTACGGGATATCAATACCCAAAGACAAACATGCTTGTAGCAAGTTCTCTGAGCCATTGACTTCGTACGATTTGCCATCGACATGAATTGTAGCCATAGTCGAATTCCTTAAACTTGTTCGGCGTTGCTAACTTGAGCAGCAGCATTCACTACTTTTGCTTCAAATTCGCCACGGAAATGTTTGAGCGCGCCCATAAGCGGTTCCATTGCACCCGGTGCATGGGCACAGAAAGTTTTACCAATCCAAAGCTTACGAGTAAGTTCTTGTAAGTGATCGATATCTTCTTTCTTACCTTCGCCATTTTCTAAAGCTTTTAATGCTTTAACAGCCCAAGGTAGACCATCACGGCAAGGCGTACAGAAACCACATGATTCACGCGCGAAGAATTCTTCTAAGTTACGTGTCGCAGAAACCATACACTGAGTTTCATCAACAACCATCAGCAAACACGTACCTAAACGTGAACCTGCTTTCATGATGCTCTCAGCATCCATAGGAAGATCGATGTGTTCAGCAGCAAGGAAGTCGGTAGACGCACCACCTGGCAACCAAGCTTTTAGTTTAAGACCATCACGCATACCACCAGCATGATCTTCAATCACTTCACGCGCAGTCGTACCAAATGGTAGCTCCCAAAGACCTGGGAATTTTACTTTGCCTGAAGCGCCGTAAATTTTTGTGCCTGGATCTTTCGACTTACCTTCAGATAAACCGATGTACCATTCAGGACCACGAAGCATAATTGCTGGTAAGTTGTTGTAAGTCTCTACGTTATTGACAATCGTAGGACGACCCCAAGCACCTGCAACTTGCGGGAATGGTGGTTTAGTACGTGGGTTTGCACGACGACCTTCAAGCGAGTTAATCAATGCAGTTTCTTCACCACAGATATAACGACCCGCACCGGTATGTACGTGTAAATCAAAGCTCCAACCTGTTCCTTGAATATTTTCACCCAAGTAACCTTTGGCACGAATTTGATCAAGCGCTTCATTTAAGTAGCCAGCAGCTTCGATGTATTCGCCACGGATGAAGATATAACCTTGTGTTGCTTCTAATGTATAAGCAGCAATCAACATACCTTCAATCAGTTGGTGAGGAAGTTTTTCCATCAACAAACGGTCTTTGAACGTACCTGGTTCCATTTCATCGGCATTACAGATCAGGTAACGTGGGCCTGAGTTATCGTTTGGTGCCATAAGCGACCATTTGATCCCTGCAGGGAAACCAGCACCACCACGACCTTTTACAGTCGCTGCTTTAATAACATCAAGCACTTCTTTTGGTTGCATGCCAATTGCTTTTTTAAAGCCAGCATAACCCTCAAGTGCTTCATAATCGTCTGCACTGCGTACGTGTTCCTGTTTACTCAAACGCCAAGTTAATGGGTGAGTTTCTGGGTTACCGTCGCCATAAATTGGTTTTGGTTCAGTATTCATACATACTTCTCCAATAACTGTTTAATTGAAGTCACTTCAACTAGACCGTGAGTGTCTTCGTCAATCATTAACGTCGGACCTTTATCACAGTTCCCCAAACAGCAAATTGGCAGTAGCGTAAAACGACCATCAGCAGTCGTTTGGCCAAATGAAATACCCAATTCACGTTGGAATGCTTCAGCAAGCGTTTCCGCACCCATCAAGAAGCAAGCGATCGAATCACATAATAAAATTACGTGACGGCCTACTGGCTGACGGTAAATACGGTTATAGAACGTTGCAACACCTTCTAAGTCTGCAAGAGTCATGCTAAGCATTTGTGCAATAGCATTCATCTGAGCATCATCTACCCAGCCATTACGGCGTTGTACACATTTCAATGCATCAAGACATGCTGCACGAGGGTACGGGTAGTGACCGATGTGATGTTCGATATCGTGGATTTCTTCCGCAGTTAAAATCCCTTCAACGTTCACACGCGGTTTTTTGTCAGTCAAAATCATCATAATGCGATTACCCCTTAGCGATCCACGTCAGCCATTACGACGTCAATTGTCGCTAAATAAATGATTAAGTCAGACATTAAGCTGCCGTTAATCACAGAAGGCATTTGCTGTAAATGCGTGAAAGTTGGTGTACGGATACGGGTACGGTAACTCATGGTTGACTTGTCTGAAGTCAAGTAGTAGTTCGACGCGCCTTTTACCACTTCCGCCATTACAGAGCTTTCGCCTGCTGGCATTACAGGACCCCATGACACGCTCAAGAAGTGCGTAATCAAAGTTTCGATGTCTTGTAAAGTCTTGTCTTTTGGTGGTGGAACAGCCAGTGGATGGTCTGCTTTATGTGCACCAGAAGGCATGTTATCTAAACATTGCTTGATGATTTTTAGTGATTCTTCAATTTCACGGAAGTGAACAATCACACGCGCATAAGCATCGCCTTCGTACTCAAGTGGTACATCGAAGTCGTAGTTTTCATAACCACTATAAGGGCGGTACTTACGTACGTCGAAATCAATACCTGTTGCACGTAGACCAGTACCTGTTACACCCCAAGCCAATGCAGATTTTGCATCGTACTGAGCAACGTTACGGGTACGACCAATGAACACTGAGTTTTTCAATGCTGCTGTGTAGTACTCGTTCATACGCTTCGGCATCCAGTCCAGGATTTCGCGAATGAGGTGCTGCCAGTTGTTTGGCAAGTCGTGAGCAGTACCACCGATACGGAACCATGCTGGGTGCATACGGTAGCCTGTGATCGCTTCGATTGCGTCATAGATTTTTTGACGATCGGCGAACATATAGAATACAGGTGTCATACCACCAGCATCCTGAATTGCTGTACCAATGAACAATAAGTGGTTATTGATACGGAACAATTCAGACATCATGACACGGATACATTGCGCGCGGTCTGGAACAGTGATGCCTGCCATTTGCTCTACGCCAAGTACGTAAGGCATGTTTTGCGCACAACCACCTAAGTAGTCAACACGGTCTGTATACGGAATGAATGAATGCCAAGTTTGACGCTCAGCCATTTTTTCCACGCCACGGTGGTGATAGCCGATATCAGGCACACAGTCTTTCACTTCTTCACCGTCCAACTGCAAGATCACACGGAATGCACCGTGCGCAGATGGATGGTTAGGACCCAAGTTTAGGAACATGAAGTCTTCGTCATCATTGCCGCGCTTCATACCCCAATCTTCAGGTACAAAACGAAGATGTTCTTGTTCGTAATCCTGTTTCGCTTGGTTCTGCATATACGGTGTGTATTCAGTCGCACGCGCAGAATATTCTTTACGAAGTGGATGACCTTCCCAATAGGTTGGCAACAAGATACGACGGAGCATTGGATGCCCTTCGAAATTGATACCAAACATGTCGTAAGCTTCACGTTCATACCAGTTGGCATTCGGCCAAATGTTAGTCGCAGTCGGAAGATTTACATCATTTTCAGACAACGCAACTTTAATACGGATATCCGAGTTACGTTCAAGCGATAACAAATGATAGAACACAGTGAAGTCAGACGCAGGTAGACCATCGCGGTGCGTACGTAAACGTTCATCTACCGCAGACAAGTCAAATAGCATCACGTATGGACGTGACACTGTGCGCAAGAACATTAAAACTTCTTGTACACGTGCGCGCTCAACCCAGACTGTTGGAAAGTCTTCAAAAGTCGTTTGCACGTAGAAGTTCTCACCAAACTTGGTTTTGAGCTCTTCTACAATTGCAAATGCAGGGCGTGAATCAACAGGCGTTGATTCTGGCATAGCAATGTCAGTTTCAGCCATTAGCTTGGCTTCCTATTTAATACAAATTCAGTCAATCAAAACGACAATTACACCCAGACCGGGTGTATCAATATTTCATCGTAAAGATTATTTAATTTCATCCATTGAGCGCAGGTTTTTCACCGCAATACGCTCTGCATTTTTACGGTCACGTTCTGGCATCATCTTTGGCTTATACACTGGCTTAAGATCATCACCAATAACCGCAGAAAGTGGTCGGCGCTCAAGTTGAATCTGGTCTTGCAATAACATCAATGCCTGAATTAAAGCTTCAGGACGTGGTGGGCAACCTGGGATATATACATCGACAGGGATGATTTTATCCACACCTTGTACAACTGAATAAATGTCGTACATACCACCAGAGTTTGCACATGCGCCCATTGAGATTACCCATTTAGGCTCAAGCATTTGCTCGTACAAACGTTGAATTACAGGCGCCATTTTCATGAAGCAAGTACCTGCAACAATCATCAAGTCAGCCTGACGTGGTGAAGCACGAATAACCTCGGCACCAAAACGTGACAAGTCATGCACGCCTGTTAAAGTCGTTGCATACTCTACGTAGCAGCACGATGTACCAAAGTTAAACGGCCAAACTGAGTTCTTACGACCCCAGTTTACTGCTGTATGTGCCACGTCCTCTAAACGAGTCATGAACACATTTTTATTCACTTCTTCTTCAAGCGGATCTGTAACGATTTGACGCTCTTGAAGTGGATATTGGTCAGCATCCGGATTCGCACGGGTTAAGGTATATTTCATCCCGTATTACTCCTTGTCAGATGATGCAGTCGGTGATTTAGGTTTCACACGACCAGATGATTGCGCTGGAATTTGACCCGTAGGGTCCATAACCAACTCTTCAATAGAGTTAAAGCGTGTGATTTCTGCGATGTCCATATTTGGCGAACCAACTTTAGGTTTAATTCCGGCCGCTTTACGTTTGTCAGAAGGTGACCAATTTAAACCACCAGTAGACAACTCATAAACCAAACCAGCAAGTAAAACTAAAATAAAGACTGCTGCAGCTGCAAAACCAACCCAACCTGTCTCACGAACAGATGATGCCCATGCATAAAGGTAAAGTGCTTCGATATCAAACACGACGAAGAAAATTGCAACTAAATAGAATTTCGCAGACAAGCGAATACGTGCACCACCAGCACCTACTACACCTGACTCAAACTGCTCTTGCTTAGCACGACCCCATGATTTACCCCCAAGGAGTAAAGGGACGGTCAGCATAAAGACGCAAAGGAATGTAACGCCGATCACGAAGGCAATAATTGCCCAATCGTATGGAGTAATGGCACTCATGCGGGGATAACTCCTGGCAGGCCTATTTATTAACAAAGAATGTATGTATTGGCCTTCAAATACACCAAACACAAAATTAATCCCGCCAATTGTACCTGATTGACACGGCTTGTTGCTAGCTTATCGGTATTCGTCTTTAGGATGATTTTTTAATCATTTCAGCATTAAAGTCAGCTTTACTCCCTTAAAATTAGGATTGATCGCTTATATGAATTAAATTTAAATTTTTTATTATTTTTTCTACTTAGTGGATTTTTTACAAAAATTATGACTGGCTAGTTTTATTAAAAAAGGCGCATGAATTAAGTAGGATTACTTCTTTTTGCAAGAATTGATGAAATAGACTATTTATTTTCTAAATACAAGTTACACCTATTTTCGATGAATTACTGAACAAATTAAGTTGTTCATCGGCACAAAAAAAACATCCCTCCCGTTTAGCCTTGGAAATCTCCTATTTACTCAAATTGGGCTTTGTTGTGGATTTTTTGCAACACTTTGACATCCAATTTAAAGAGTGTGATATTGGTAGATAAAACACAATAAGCAATCACAACGGAGAGACAATAATGACTTTAGAATTCACGCATAAACCGGATTATTTTCTATCTGCGCAGCTTGTGATCCATCATATTAAAAACTATTTAGAAAAGCACCCAGATGCTCAGAATGCGATTTTTGATTTACGCGATGTTTATGAATTACTTCGCCAAGACTTTGCTTCTGCAACCACTAATTTAAACGGTATTATGAACATTGCAGATGAATATAAGCTCGAAACTTTAAATGGCGATCAAAAGCTCATTAGTAATTATTCAATTGATGCCAAAAATAATTCACTATTAATTGATTTCAATGCCGATGCTCTCGCGGCTTTAAAAGATGGCAAGCCCATTATTGAGCCAGATGCAACAATTACCGAATAAGTTTATTTAATTCAATAAAGCCAATATAAAAAAGCCATTCAAAATTGAATGGCTTTTTTAAAGTCTTAAATAAAATGATAAGCAATCACGTCTTTAATTTGCATCAGGCTCGTTTGAATCCTTCAACTCTGCTTTACGCTTGGATTGCTTTTTAAAACGTGTAGCAGGCCAACGCATTGTGAAACGTGCCCCACCCAACTCAGGGCTTGCATCAATCACCACCGTACCACCAAACCAATAGGCAATACGACTCACAATGGAAAGTCCGAGACCATAACCACCCGATGCACGAGTACGACTATCATCTAGACGCGCAAAAGCATCAAAAATACGCTGACGATCTTCTTCTGGAATACCAGGCCCATCATCCTCTACACAGATATAGGCCATTCCATCATCATCAACACCACCACTCATCAATACGCGATCATCACAATAACGCACCGCATTACCGACCAAGTTTTGAATCACACGGTGCAAATAACGACGTTCGGTTTCAACAATCACACCTATAGGTGGAGCTTGCAGCTCAAGCTGTTTGCCGGTTTTGAGTGCCTCAGTTTCAATCAATACTTGATCCAACACTTCAAACAGACTGACATCTTCAAATTCTAAAGATGGCATGCCCTGCTCAAGTTTGGCATAAGTCATGATTTCATCAATTAAAGTATTCAGCGCTTCAATATCTTTATCAATCTGTTCGACTTGCTGCTGACGATAGTCATAATCATCTTCATCCGCCATCATTTCTACGCCAAAGCGAATACGCGCAACAGGTGTCCGCAACTCATGCGATACCGCACGCATTAATTCACGTTGCGCCTCAATTAAACGCTCAATATGGTCAGACATCGAGTTATAGCTCGACGCCAAAGTACCAAACTCATCTGTACCATCTACAGGTAGACGTACAGTTAAATCACCACCCTTCATTTTATTCAATGCATAATTTACTGCACGCAGTTTGCGCTGCATTGGAATTAACAAACCATACACACCCAAGCTCAAGACAAACAAGCTAAGCAAGGTGATCCCTGCTGCCAATTGGAATGGCATCCAATTAAATAGCGGCACAGGCCCCATAACCAAAACTTCAGAGGTTGAGCTTGGAATAGGTGAAACGATTGAAATCGTTGTACCACGCTCAGTTGCACTATCACGATATAAAATAATGCTGTGATCGAGTCTGAGACGGCCTATTTGTTCCGAATCTAGTGGTAAATTTTGAACACTCTGAATGGAAATAGGATAAGAAAAATGATGCTGAATTTTTTCTAAATACTGCTTTTCTTGACCAGGGTAATAAACCAAATAATCAAGAATGAAGACAGGCAATGCCTTCATCTGGCGTTCGGTAATATTATCAGCCTTGATATAAAGCAAATGCTCAGGGTCGTCTTTTAAACCCAAAATAATATATGCAGCCGTGGTTTGTGCATCCCAACGAACAACAGCTTTACGCTCTTCAATTCGTTTGGATTCCGCACGGGTTAAATCGACTTGATTCGACTTAACATAATAGATGGGCAACTCAAGCAAATCCGATGCATCAGACACCCAATCTGACTTTTGCTGCTCATTTGGCTGACGCGCTATGCCTTCACTAATAATAAAGGCAAGCCCATCGGTAAGAGACTCACGATACTCTTGCGCGCGCTGGTAATTAATAATTTGTACCAGCAAATAGCCGAATGTTGCGACGAGAAAGACTAATATCAGTAGTCCTGCATAGACGCGCAAGAATATGCTGTGTTTAAACACGTATGAAGTGTCCTACATGGCCAAAGTGTGGTTCGGCATTTTACATTAAATGCCGTTGGTTTCTTTCACAAATAAGTAACCTTTACTACGTACGGTTTTAATACGTTTCGGGTTTTCTGGATCATCACCAATTTTTGGACGAATACGTGAAATACGTACATCGATTGAACGGTCTTGACCATCGTACTCAATACCACGTAGACGCTCAAAAATATCTTCACGAGATAAAATGCGACCCGCATTTGAAGCCAACAACCACAACAAATCGTATTCTGCACTTGTGAAATCAACCAATTCGTTATTCAGCGTTACTGAACGACCACCATTATCAATAACCAGGTCATCAAATTCGATACGCTGTGCAACTTCATCTTCAGGTGCTTTGTCTGTACGGCGTAATAATGCACGGATACGCGCAAGCAATACACGTGGTTGAACAGGTTTAGCGACATAGTCATCTGCACCCATTTCTAGACCCAATACTTGGTCCATATCTTCAGTACGTGCAGTCAACATTAAAATTGGTTGATGGTAGTGTGGACGAACTTCACGGCAAATGGTTAAACCATCTGCACCAGGAAGCATCACATCAAGCAATACCATATCTGGTTGTTCAGCGATAATACGGCGGATTGCACGGTTACCGTCTGGTTCTACCCCAACTTCAAGTCCATTACGGATTAAGTATTCCTGAGTTAAACGAGCGAGACGCTCATCATCTTCAACAATTAAAATTTTAGGTAACTTTTCTTCTTGGCTCATTGACTGCCCCTTATTTGGTGGGCGTATCCTATTTGAAATCCGATAGATACGCTTAAATATAATTTGCAATATACACACGTTTACATTGTAAACAAGATGACATTCACGAAACTGATACATCAATATCGTATTTTGTAATAATTTTTAACCAGCCAATTTATGTGAATTGATTCACTATTCATTTATTTGATGCATTGCTCACATAATCAACAAATTAAAAATTAGTAAGATTTTGATCGCATAAAAACTGACTAGTTAATTCACAAGTTTTTCTGGGTTTATTTAGTTATCCACAATGTTATCTATAAGCACAATTTTCTGACTTTGCTATGCTATGCCCTTGTCCAATAAGGCATATACAACAAAGATAAAAAACAGGGATTTTGACGCAACGGAAAGCTGTTCAAACTGACCAAACTTTTTAGATGAATGTCAATATTGATCTACCCTAAATTTTCCCGTATCTTGTGTTCAATTAATTTTAAACCACTAGGTCTTGTGTTTAAACCTCAAACACTGTGGCATAGTTTTTGCCCAGTTCAAACGGTCCATAACATAAAAATAGATGACAAATGGAGCTATGCTAGCATGAGCGTAACGAATTCAACCCCTGGTCAAATTCAGGTGATTAAACGCACCGGTGACGTTGCACCTTTTGACGCAGAAAAAATATCTGTCGCAATTGGTAAAGCATTTTTGGCCGTTGAAGGCCAGCAAAGCGCTGACTCCAGCCGTATTCACGACCGTATTTCTCAATTGACTGAAATGGTATTGAATACTTTTAACCGCCGTTTACCTTCTGGCGGTACAATCCATATTGAAGAAATTCAGGATCAGGTTGAACTTGCGCTTATGCGTACAGGTGAGCAAAAAGTTGCTCGCTCTTACGTGATTTACCGTGAGCAACGTGCTGAAGCGCGTAAACAAACAGGTGCAAATCACCACCCTACACTTCAAGTGACTGGTTCAAATGGTCAACTTAAACCACTTGATCTTGGTGCTTTAGAAGCAAGCATTGCGAAAGCTGCTGAAGGTTTAGAAGGTATCGATGTTCAAGCGATCATCGATGAAACTGTAAAAAACCTTTACAACGGCGTAAAAGAGTCTGACATCTCTACAACCATGATGATGGCAACTCGTACCCGTATCGAACAAGAACCTAACTACACGTATGTGACTGCACGCTTACTTCGTAACGACCTTGTTGCAACCGGTTTAGAATTCTTAGGCTTAGCTGCTGACACCAATGAAGCAGATGCACTTGAAACTTTCTTGAAGAAAGGTATCGAGTTAGATCTTCTTTCTCCAGACTTATTAAACTTTGACCTTGCAAAATTGGCTGCGGCGATTCAACCAGAACGCTCTAACCAATTTACTTACTTAGGTCTACAAACATTATTTGACCGTTACTTCATCCACTCGGATGGCGTACGTTTCGAATTACCGCAATTGTTCTTCATGCGTGTTTCGATGGGTCTTTCGCTAAATGAACAAGATAAAGAAGCTCGTGCAATCGAGTTCTACAATTTGTTATCTAGCTTCGACTACATGGCATCTACACCAACACTATTTAACTCAGGTACTTTACGTCCACAGTTATCTAGCTGCTACTTAACTACAATTGCCGATGACCTTTACAATATTTATGGCGCTATGCGTGATAACGCAATGTTGTCTAAATGGGCAGGCGGTTTAGGTAATGACTGGACACCTGTTCGTGCATTGAACTCTTATATCAAAGGCACAAACGGTAAGTCTCAAGGTGTTGTACCTTTCCTTAAAGTTGCCAACGATACTGCCGTTGCAGTAAACCAAGGTGGTAAACGTAAAGGTGCAGTATGTGCATACCTAGAAACTTGGCACTTGGACATTGAAGAATTCCTAGAGCTTCGTAAAAACACGGGTGATGACCGTCGTCGTACGCATGACATGAACACAGCAAACTGGGTTCCTGACTTATTTATGCAACGTGTGTTTGAAGATGCTGAATGGACACTATTCACACCATCTGAAACACCTGACCTGCATGACTTAACAGGTAGCGAGTTTGCAGAACGCTATGCTTACTACGAAGGCATTGCGAAAGAAACCAACATGCTTCATAAGAAAATCCGTGCGAAAGACTTATGGCGCAAAATGCTTTCTATGTTGTTCGAAACTGGTCACCCTTGGATCACATTTAAAGACGTATGTAACTTACGTTCTCCACAGCAACACGTGGGCGTTGTTCACTCATCGAACTTGTGTACTGAGATCACACTCAATACAAACCAAGACGAAATCGCGGTATGTAACTTAGGTTCGATCAACCTTGTACAACACGTTCAAGGCGGCGTACTAGATCGTGAAAAACTTGCGCGTACAGTAAAAACTGCTGTTCGTATGCTCGATAACGTGATCGACATTAACTACTACGCTGTTCCTCAAGCGCGTAATTCGAACTTGAAACACCGCCCAGTTGGTATGGGCATCATGGGCTTCCAAGATGCACTATATGAAATGAAGATGGCTTACGGTTCTGATGCTGCTGTAGAGTTTGCAGACGAATCTATGGAAGTGATTTCTTACTACGCAATTCAAACGTCTAGCGACCTTGCAATTGAACGTGGTACTTACGAAACATTTAAAGGTTCATTGTGGGATCAAGGTATCTTACCAATCGACTCTTTAGACATCGTTGCGAAGTCTCGTCCAGACCGTATGTTCGAAGTTGACCGTACACAACGTTTAGACTGGGACACTTTACGTGCCAAAGTTCAAAAAGACGGTATGCGTAACTCAAACGTAATGGCGATTGCTCCGACTGCAACCATTTCGAACATTTGTGGTGTGTCTCAATCAATCGAGCCAACATTCCAAAACTTGTATGTGAAATCTAACCTTTCTGGTGAATTCACAGTGATCAACCCTTACCTAGTTCGTGCATTGAAAGACCGTGGTCTTTGGGACTCTGTAATGGTAAATGACCTGAAACACTTCGAAGGTTCGGTACAAAAAATTGCACGTATTCCTGAAGAGCTTAAAGCAATCTTCGCGACTGCGTTCGAAGTTGAGCCACGTTGGATTGTTGATGCTGCATCGCGTCGTCAAAAATGGATCGACCAAGCTCAGTCTCTTAACCTTTACATCTCTGGTGCAAACGGTAAGAAACTAGATATGACCTACAAAATGGCGTGGTTACGTGGTCTTAAGACGACTTATTACCTACGTGCATTGGGTGCTACATCTGCTGAAAAATCAACCATTAACACTGGTGCATTAAATGCAGTGAAACCAACAACAGTTGCAGCACCTGTTGCTGCGGTTGCAAAAGAAGAACCTAAAGCTGAAGCTACTGCTGAAGAAGAAGGTTTTGGTCAAGCAGCACCAGTGCCAATGGCATGTTCAATTGACAACCCTGATTGTGAAGCTTGTCAGTAATCTGACAGGTTTTAATCCCCCTAAATCCCCCTTTGTAAAGGGGGACTTCCTAAAACCCTTTTGGATTCAAGGAAGCCCCTCTTTTTTAAAGAGGGGTTTGGGGAGATTTAAAAATTAAAAATAAATAAAGGACTTCCACCATGCCACATATGACGCATAACTATCAGTTAGGGTTAATTGCCTTGGTGGTTTCCTTTATTTTGACTTTTTATGTCCCGATCGCCTATTTCTGGTTTAAGGCATATAAAACGCGTAATCAAAATAAGTAGTGGGGATATTTGCTCTACCGAATAAAATTAGAGCATCCATCGACAAAACTTGATTTTGCTTACTCAAATTGAGCGTATAGTAGGACATCTCAGCGTGACTGGATGTCTATAAAAGATATAAAGCAACGTAGAGAGAATTGATATGTCTATCCTAAGTTGGGACGATTTCGAAGATGATGAACCGAAACAAGCTGCACAAGCTAACCAGCCTGCGCCCGTCGAACCGAAGAAAACGACTGATTCGCAAGTGGTATCTAATGCACAGCACTCATCGCCGAATTTGGCAGCTGCACAACCCACTCGAACCAATTCAAGTCGAGCAACAGATCCAACCGATCCGTTGGCAAGAGCATCTAACGCCTTAGAAAATCTAGATGTTGCACCTGGCTTAGAAGAGCTTGAAATGGGTGCTCAGCGTGTTCAAGTTGATGATAAAGCGATGATCAACTGCCGCGCCGACTTAAACCAACTTGTACCATTCAAATACGAATGGGCTTGGCAAAAGTACCTAGACGGATGTGCAAACCACTGGATGCCTCAAGAAGTCAACATGACTCAAGACATCGCATTGTGGAAGTCTGAAAATGGTTTAACTGAAGATGAACGTACTATTGTAATGCGTTCACTTGGTTTCTTCTCGACTGCTGACTCATTGGTTGCAAATAACCTGGTTCTTGCAATCTACCGTCACATTACTAACCCAGAATGCCGTCAGTACATTTTGCGTCAGTCTTTTGAAGAAGCGATTCACACCCACGCTTACCAATACTGTATCGAATCTTTAGGTATGGATGAAGGCGAAGTCTTCAACATGTATCGTGAAATTCCATCAGTTGCACGTAAAGCGGCTTGGGGGCTGAAATATACTCAGTCTTTAAGTGATCCCACTTTCAAAACAGGTACACCTGAAACTGACCAAATCTTGCTTCGCAACTTGATCGCTTTCTACTGCGTGCTTGAAGGTATCTTCTTCTACTGTGGTTTCAGCCAAATCTTGTCTATGGGTCGCCGTAATAAGATGAATGGTGTTGCCGAGCAATTCCAATACATCCTACGTGATGAGTCTATGCACTTGAACTTTGGTATCGACATGATTAACCAAATCAAGATTGAGAACCCTCACCTATGGACTGCTGAGTTCCAAGAAGAAATCGTTCAGATGATTCTTGAAGGTACAATGCTTGAAATTGAATACGCACGTGACACTATGCCACGCGGTGTATTGGGTATGAATGCAGCGATGATGGAAGAATACTTGAAGTTCATCTGTAACCGTCGTTTAAGCCAATTAGGCTTACCTGAACAATTTGCTGGTGTGAATAACCCATTCCAGTGGATGTCAGAAATGATGGACTTACGTAAAGAGAAGAACTTCTTCGAAACTCGCGTAACTGACTACCAAACTGGTGGCGCGTTAAGCTGGTAATAATTTACTCAGTAAAATGCAAAAAAAGCGGAACCAATGTGTTCCGCTTTTTTATATAAAAAGAATCTCAATACAACAGCTTAAAAAGATATTTTGTTTGAATTTTAAACAAATCTGCTATGATAAATCAGTAAAAAATACATCATTTTCAAAATAACGCACATAATAATAGAGGTAAAAATGAAAGGTCAAATTCTAGATTATTCAATTCAAACCAATTTAGGCATTATCACCGCCGATGACCAAAAGCGTTATGAATTTACAGGGGCAGAATGGCGAGGACAAAATACGCCAAAACGTGGTGATCATGTTGACTTCGACATTAATCCTGAAGGAAAAGCGGTACAGGTATTTACTGCCTTAAGCAGTTCAAATCCAATCTACAACTTAACCGAACAGCTTGATAAAATATCAAACCAAGACCAAGCAGAGTCACAATTTAATATGATTGATTGGTTTGTAAAATGCCTTAAAAACTATGCCAATTTCACAGGCCGTGCACGTCGTAAAGAGTTTTGGTTTTTTACGCTAGTGCAATTCATCATACTCATCATCGCTCAAATCATTGATTCTGTCATCGGAACCGAGTTTGTACTTTATGCCCTCATCGTATTGGCATTATTAATTCCGAGTTTAGCTGTTTCTGTACGTCGTCTACATGACTTAAGCAAATCAGGCTGGTGGTATCTCATTGCGTTAATTCCCCTGATTGGTGCAATCATCCTTATTATCTGGTTTGCTACCGAAACAAAAGCTGAAGTCAATCAATGGGGACAACCTGCAAAATAGCTAAAAAATATAGAGAGGTGTTCACACTCACCTCTTCATTAAAATGTAAATTTAATTTTTAACACCATAACTTGAGAATAATATGAAGGGTCAAATATTAGATTTTTCAATTCAAACTAATACAGGCATTATTAGTGCTGAAGACCAAAAACACTACTCGTTCACTGGTGCTGATTGGCATGCTCAAAGGCCTCCTATGCGAGGCGACACTGTTGACTTTGCAATAGATGAAACTGGCCAAGCTGTGCAAGTTTATATTGCGTTACAGCAAAATTCGTTTCAGCACAATGCTCAACCCAATTTTAGCGAAGAAGAGGAAAATTACGATTTCTTTGCGTGGTCTTTTAAACCACTCAAGCAATTTGCTGTTTTTGAAGGTCGATCTCGTCGCAAAGAGTTTTGGTACTTTTGGTTATTTTGTATGTTAGTCACTGTCCTTGCTTCCGTTTGTGATTATATTATTGGTAGTGACCCTTGGCTAGAAAATATCTCAAGCTTAATTTTATTGGTTCCAAGTTTAGCAATTGGCGCACGACGCTTACATGACACTGGACGTTCTGGTTGGTGGCAACTTTTAATGTTAACCATTATTGGTTTTATTCCTCTTATTATCTGGTGGGCAACCGATACCAAAGCGGAAAATAATCAATGGGGACAACCCGCTCGTGATCTTCAAATATAAAAAGGCGCTTCAAGCGCCTTTTACATTTTCAAGATTCAATTTAGCCATATTTGCGTGCAAAGTCTTCATCAGATGTACATAGATAAATAATGAACTCAATAAAAGCGACAATTGAAGGAATAAATGTCCAACAAAATAACAGGTAAACAATACCCCAACCTATTCGCCCTAAATAAAACTTGTGAATCCCGAAACCGCCGAGAAAAAAAGCCAAAATTGCTGCCACAATGCGACTCTTTTGACCATATTGTGTTCCCAACGCAGAAGGTACAGCAACTAAATAAATATTTGTAGCTTGCCCAATTCCATTCGTCTCAAAATCAACAAATTGCCCGCGTGCTGGAGCATTTTGGCCTTTCCAATCACTCCCCGTAAAGTGGTAACGATTTTGATCATCACCACTAATTACCCCCGTATTGCTTTGGACGGAAAAATCCAATATTTGCCCTTTCATACAACCATCCTCTCGTTATTCTCTTTTTCTATTGTCTTTATCGTAAGTATTTAAAATAACACAAAGACATATTAATTAAATTATATCATTAGCTTATCATGCTAAATAACATTTAGAAAACATCAATCGCAGTGCATAGACCACAGCCATCGCAAAAATGGCATAGCCTGCTGGCTTAAGCAATAATGGGATACACAGCACTATCACGACAGTTAAAGGATAGAGAATTTTTTCCATCCATGCTGGTGATGTAACTCATGCAATAAATACAAACTGGTGGTATAGAGTATTAAACTAATCGCCACAAAGTAGCTTTCTTTTTCCGAACTAATCATCGCTTCATGAGAAACCACATCGACTGCCGCGGCCAAACCTGCACCAATCGCAGCAATACTAATAAAGACAAAGAAATGCCCATAACCCCATGTGAAAGCCATTTTTCTGCTGTTCAGTCGCTCTGCGATACTAGTATCGAAGTACGACCACCACATAGTGAACATCATCATCAAACCACCCACCATCAGAAAAATGAGTTCAGTACTAAAGCGTTGATTATTTAGCGCATCAGCCATTGCCAATGAGCAACCGACAATAGACTCACCTAACACGATAATCGTCAGCAATGAATAGCGTTCTGAAATATGATGCGCATGCCATGGCGTCATATTGTGGGATTCAGCAAAAATCGGTACACACAGTTCAGCAATAGCAAGTAAAACAAATAAATAAACACTAAAATGAATGGGCGAAAAATGGAAAAATAGCCATCCAATTTGAACAAGGATGATGCCAAAGGCATAACGTAGTGCTGTTTTACGACGTGCTGTATCACTTCTCGCAACACGAAACCACTGTGTCACCAAGCCTAGACGCATGATGGCGTAACCAATAATAATTACATCAAAATCTTGCTGCTGAAATGCACTCGGTATGCCCGCTGCAATGACCAATGAATCAATGATCTGCACAAAGGTGAGAATTCGATAAAGTGCATCATCATTATCATAAGCCGATGCAAACCAACTAAAATTCATCCATGCCCACTACAAAGCAAAAAAGACCATGCCATATAGTGTTAGACCCTGTGCCAAATGATTTTCAATAATGGCGTGATGTAATTGTTGCCCTGCTGTCGCAATGGCAACCACAAAGATTAAATCGAACAGTAATTCTAATGAAGTCGCAACACGGTGTTTTTCATGCGGGTCGCGTGGAAAAAGTGGTTTTAGCCATTCTTGGGGTAATTGCAGCGACTTAGACATGCATTATCAGCTTTGTTGTTTTATGTCTGAATTTTTTCAAAAGCATGATATAGATACAAGGCTGTTTACAAAACTTTATGCTGCTCTTTTCTTACATCTAATGAAATATAAATTTCGAGTGAAGTTATAAATAGTTTTATGTAAATAGCGACCTAAGCCGCTATCCATAAGAATGTTCAAGATACCTTGGCTTGATTCAAGACTGCGACCATATCTGGTAAATCACTAAATGTATGAATAATTTTTGCAGGCTCGGCATGTTGAATCTCTTCACTACCACCATAACCATAGCTCACAGCAATACCCTGAATTTGATTGCGGCGCGCGCCTAAAATGTCATATTCACGGTCACCAACCATCACACATTCAGCAGCATGAAGCTGTTCTTGCTGCAAAATATATTCAATCAAATCACCTTTATTGGTACGTTCACCATTCAGCTCACTACCATAAATTACCTTAAAATATTGGGCTAAATCAAAATGTTCCAATATTTGGCGGGCATAAACCGTTGGCTTTGCTGTTGCAACATACAAATGGAAACCTTGCTGCGTTAATTGCGCTAAAGTTTCAGCGACACCGACATAGACTTTATTTTCATACAAACCGGTCACAGCAAACCGTTCACGGTAACCTTGCAAAGCTTGATCAGCCAACACATCAGACACGTCCACGTTCAAAAGTTTAGCTAAAGATGCTTTAAGAGGCGGGCCAATAATCCAGTCAATATTCAGATCTTCAGCTATAGGATGCCCAATTTTTTCCAGGCCATAACGCGCCGAAGTAGTAATCCCAACTTTAGGATCGGTTAATGTTCCATCTAGATCGATCAATATATTCTTAATCACAGACTCTACCCTATTCACTTCAGCAAAAAGACTATCGAGTGTTGACCCGATTTTGCCTATACTATCGCAAATTTAATATTTTAAGGACATCATTGTGCGCCCTACAGTACTTTGCTTTTCTGGTCTTGATCCATCAGGTGGTGCTGGCCTCCAAGCCGATATTGAAGCAATCGGTCAAAGTGGTGCACATGCCGCAATTGCCTGTACCGCATTAACCGTTCAAAATTCACAGCAGGTCTTTTCTTTTGAAGCGACACCTCGTGAATTATTGCTCGCTCAAGCCAATGCTGTGGTCGGTGATCTGCCTATTCGCACTGTAAAATCAGGTATGTTAGGAACCACTGATAATATTGCTGCGCTTGCTAATTTTCTTCGTGAACATACCGAGTATAGTTATGTGCTCGACCCTGTATTAGTCGCAAATAGTGGTGGTTCATTGGGAGACCAAGCAACCCTTGTGAAAGCTTTCATTGAGTTGATTCCACTGGCAACAATTATTACTCCAAATACAGTTGAACTGAGAGCTTTAACTGGAGAACAAGATATTCAAGTAGCAACTGCTAAGCTATTTGAAATGGGAGCGAAAGCAATATTGGTCAAAGGCGGTCATGAAGATACCCCTGACTACATTCAAAATAGTTTATATATGAATGGCGAGCTTGTTTCTGAAACGCGTTGTCCGCGTTTAGCCGATGAATATCATGGATCAGGCTGCTCCTTAGCCAGCTTTATTGCAGGTCGTTTGGCTCAAGGGGATGCATTAAAAACTGCCGTTCATCATGCTGAAACATGGTTATTTGGTGTGTTGAAAAATGCCGAATCCCCTGTCGAAGGTGGACAAAAAATCCCGAAACGATTTGGCTGATCTATTCATGTAAAGTCATATTTAAAGTCAAAGCCCTAAATGCATTTAGGGCTTTTTTATTCTCATTACAGCTGATTACTCAGCTAAGAGCTAAGCTGAACACGATAAATGAGTGTTGGAATATCCCACGCACCGCCAGCAAATCCACGGCACATTTCGGTACGTGCTTGATAGGTTTTAATAAAGCGCTTGCCCGTCCAAGACCATTCTTCCACACTGTTACAATCACCAATACCACGACCACGTTGATTTGAAAAAATTTGACCTTCACTAAAACTACTGCCAGTCCCTGTGACCATTTGCTTAACTTGCTTCAACTGGCGATCCATCACCCAATAGCCATTGCCAACATTATAAGCACCCCGCCAACATGGCACTTCAACCACGGCATATTGACTGTTTAAAGGAAAGATCACGACACGATCATCCGCTGAAAAGTTCGTATCAAAGACCAAAGGGCAATCTTCTACTGTTGTTGTATTCTTAATTTGCTTGAATATTTGTTTTGAGGTTGCGGAATGAATTAAGTGCCGCGCTTGCAAACCCTTTACATAGCTATTTATATTCACTTTGGGAATGTTTTTTGGCTTTAAAACTTGATCTGAAGAAGCTGTGCTTTTACGTAATAAGGCAGAATTTGTCCCTATACGCTTTTGAAAGTCATCCATTCTCAGCAGTACTGCACTTGCACCATCGACAGATAAAGCCCAAGTAAACTTATTCCATTTCCACAGAATTGGCTCTTTACCCTGCAAGGCTTGTATTAATTTCTGAGTTTGAGCAATGCTTAACTGACCTTCATCTGTTTTGCTGTCTATTTTGACAAAACCAAACGATTGTCCCGCTATAAAAAGTTGTAATTGTTTTAGCTCTCGACCAAAAGCTTCACGATCAATTTTAACACGCGCACTGACCTGCGCTTGTGCCCCAGCCGCACGTTGCAGTAACACTGAAATACTATGGCTTTGATTATCTGCTTGATAACCTGCTACACGACAAGTCCCAGTATTATCACAGGCAATCTCCCAATCCTTATGGGAAAAATAATTACCCTGTATCTGAGCATGGCTCAAAACACTGCCGAATGCCGCTGCTAGGCCAAACAGGCATTGCCATATGAAATTATTATTTTTCATGCCCTTGGCTCAAATTTTATAACCTCTTCCATGGTAAAACTGTTTGCCTATAAACACCAGCAGAAAAGTTATTTTTGCGATGTCGGGCTTAGCTATCTCTAGACTGCTGTAAAGCCTCTAGCTTTTCGCGGCGCAATTTTTCATTGCTCAATGTCTGCATTAAATCGGCAGCCAAACCTTTGAGTAAGTTCATATCATCTTCAGTCATGCTTTGTGGTTCATGATCTAGCACGCAAAAACTTCCCAAGGCAATTCCATCACTATTGCGTAAAGCAACCCCCGCATAAAATCGAATACGATTATGTAATAACTCAGGTAAGTGAGCGAAACGAGGATCTCGTTGTAAATCGTGAATGATTAAGCTTTCATTTTGATACACCAAATGGCTGCAAATCGCATCATGCTTCGATTGGCGTACCTGCATCGGTTGATCACTCGCTTTAGCCAACAAACTCCCCGGTGTATAGACCCAGTCTTCTTTAACCCATGAGATTTGTGCATATTTCACATCAAAAGCTTGTCGTGCCTCTTCAATATATTGCTCAAACAATGGCAAATTACGTTCATCCAATACATTTAAATCCTGCAAAGCTTTCAAGCGTATAGCTTCTTCCTTAGGATCAGGCTCATCTAACCACAATTCACCTTGTCTCATTTGTAAGGCATCTATACTGAGCAATAAGTCATTCAGATTATTCACTACTGCATCCACATCAAACTTGGCTTTGATTTCATCTAATTGCTGAATGTCGGCACAACTCCATAACGCGATAATCAGTTTTTTATCGGGAAATTGACGGCGAATGATATGGCTTAATAAACGAATTTGCGCCTCAGGTGCGGTGTGGAAAATTGAAATACACACGATCTGAATGCTGTCACTCATTTTGACAAAATTAGCCTGTTGACTTTGAATTAACACTTCATCAAATGCTTGTGCAGCAACACCGCGCACATTTAAACCATGCGCCAACATTGAAGAAACTTGCACGTCTATTTCCCAACGCGCACCGGCACAATAGACTTCAGCTTCAGTACTACTCGGCTTAAATGGATAAGCGTGCTGGAATTGTTGATTAAACAGTTTTAGACCTTGATGTAGGCTCAATCGATGCTCTGCACTGGCCTCGGTATTATGACCTTTTGAAAAAATGCGTATCGCTGGGATCGCCACTTGATCGTAAAAGGCATTAATACGGCGCACCTTTAGCTCTTCTGTGGCATTTTTCGGCAATTTCTCATTGATAAATCCCTGCGCGACATCCATTGCATCTTGTACGTCATCGGCAACTAAACGCTGATAAAAACGCTCATAAGGAGTTAATGCCGGTGCATTACCAATTAATATTCTAAAGAAGCCTAAAGATGGCACATAATTCGAAAGCACCAATAAACATGCGGTGAGTGGCGTTGATAGAATCAGACCAATTGGTCCCCACAATGTAGTCCAAAAAGTTGCTGCCAAAATAATTGCTAAGGTAGAAAGTCCCGTACTTTCACCATATAACCAAGGTTCAATAATATTATTACTAATAAGTTCGAGTAATAAAATTAAACCAACTGTCCACAGCACCATATTCCATGTCGGATCAACTGCAAACGCTAGGGTAATTGGAAAAATTGCTGAAATCATCGGGCCGACATAAGGCACAAAACGCATCACAATCGCAACCATTCCCCACATGATTGCAGCAGGCACACCAATAAACCACAACCCCAATGCCATCGGAATGCCATAGGTGACATTCACCATCAATTGCATCCTTAAATAGGTTCCGATGCGATTAGCAGCCTCATCTAGAGCATCTGTGCCGATATTTAAGTTACCACCGAGCAATTTTAGAAAACGGTCATGCAGGTCTTTTCGATTGACCAAAATTAGAATCACAAACAGAAAAACAATACCGGCTGTAGCTAAAGGACTGAGTACTTTATCACTCCACGCCATTGCTGCTTCTGCGTTAGTTTGCTCTTGCCCGACCACTTTGACTTTTTGCACACCAGGTTCTTTTCCTCTGGAACTGCTTTATCAATCGAAGTTTCTACTGTATCAAGCGTGGTTTTTGCCCCATCCCAAACACTTGGTCCTTGGGTAAATTGACGAACTGAATTTAATTTCTTTTGAATAGTACCGTGATATTGCGGCAATTGCTGACTGAGCTGCCCCAACTGATAACCCAAATAGGTTGCAGCTCCTGAGAGTATTGCCAAAACCATCGTCACGACCAATATGATGGAAGGCATTTGCGGTAGTCCCCATTTGCGTAAACGCATAACTAATGGATCTACCAAAAATGCCAAAAGCACGGCCAAGGCCAAAGGAATTAAAATATCTTTGCCTAGGTACAGTGCCGCAATTACGATTGTGGAAATAATAAAGCCCGCAGTAATGCGAATGAGCTTTTGTAAATCGCCTTGAGGGGCAAGCTCTTGTTGTTGCAAGTCTTGCAAACTCTGTTGTACTGAATCCGTTTCAGTGGTGTTTTGTGGTCGAATTTTATTATTTTTATGATCCATTTTTATTGTCCTGAATCATGGGTTATTGTTTTTAATTTAGGCTGATAAAGCACAATTGAGTACAATATTCCTGTAATAATTTGCAAATAAAAAAGCATGCAGCACAAGCTCAGGTTCAAACTATAACTTGTGCTCGAACTTTTAAAAATGAATGGGTTTGCTTTGATGTGTTACTAAATCAACTGGGACAGATACATGTTGATGGACAATTCTCCACTTTCCTTTGGCTTTGCGCAGTCCCATACTGGAGCGACACCATGAATTCCCCGGCGTTGGAACGCCACTCATTTGATCAACCATAGAATAACAATGCACAAAAGCTAAGTGTTCATCCGTATGAATGACCACTTCACGACGAAAAACTTTAAGCCCTTCTCGGAAATAGTCACTATAGAATTCCCACATTTTTTGATAAGACATCAGTCCCTGCATTTGACAACTCGCATCAAAAAAACTCACATCAGCAGCACAGTATTCTGCAATTTTTTCAATATTTAATTGGCAAAGCACCTCATCCCAACTGTTTAAAAATGCTTTAATTTCTTCACCAGCAACAAGGTTGCCTACAACTTTGATTTGTTCTGACATATATTCATCCTTGAATAATTTTTGCCTTTGATACTTTCGTTTTGTACGGTAGTTGAATTGCCACTATTTTCCAACTTACACCGCTACGCTGCATACTAAAAATCGTAAATTGAGCGTTTTTTGCAGCCGAGCGAACAGGGACTTCTATATCAAAGCGATTCCATGCTCGATATTTTGTCGTTGGTCGTATTGCTTTTGGTTTCTGCCCAACTTGCAGATTTTCGACGGTCTTGTTGGGCTGAAAAGTAAATGAGGGTGATGGCTGATTTTTTTCTTGTGCAATTACCTCCTTGTTGAATGAATTAGACCAGTCCTGTAATTGCTCTAAATGTCGAAGTTCAGCGATGTTTACACTGTCTTTTATTGCTTGTCCTTGCATTAAAAGCATTAAGCTCGTCGGGTTAACGATCACCTCCACAGCAGCATCACTCAAATTCGCACTAAATGGCATCCCCCACTTTTGCACAAACTTAGGCATCTGATTCAACGCGAACTGCTGAACTACCCATTGTTGAATTTGCGGTTTAAGACTACTTTTTACTGCAGCATAATCGATATACTTTGAGATTTTTTCAGGTTGATTTTGCTCATAAGCTTGGTGTATTTGAAACAAAACCCAATAAGGGGATGCAAGCCAAATAAGCAACGTGAGTGCAAAAGCACTCACGAGACTATATACCCCTATTCGATGCTGTTTTATCATGATTCACCACACTTCAAGATGTAGTTCAGGTACATCCATATACCTTTGAATGCTGTATATTTTTCACTTTCATTCAGTCTAATTACAAAGCCTTCACAGACATCTCATATCCATCTATTACAGACAGAACTATTACACAAAGAACGACTCAGATATTCAGTGAAAACTCTCTAATCAAAATACCAAATCTAATGCTCTCTATGCGACCGTTTGATCCTTAATGGTCGTGGTAGAACCATTGGTTTTTACCGACTCAATGCCTTTATCACGAGATTGCTCACTCGCATAAAACTGACTGCTACCAATAATCTGATGGTTCGCGGCTTTCAAATTAAAATATGGCTTACCATTTTTTGCGGTCAAACGCTCAAAACGGCTATCATCCGCGCTATTTTTTTGAACTGATTCAATTCCATTTACAGCAGAAGCTTTTGCCTTATACAACTCACTGTTTAAAATCACTTCGCCATTACCTGCTTTCAGTACAAAACGATATTGCTGATCACTTGATTGACTAATTTCATACCAACCTGACATGATTTTCCCCTATTCTTAAATCAATTTTAGTTTTATTCCATCAGGATTTATTGTTTAAAAGTTAGCCTGATTCTTCGAATATAAATGAACTTGATCACACTTTTCAATGGCTTTTTTTATCAGTGGATTAACATAAAGTTGAAACGATAAAGAAGTGATTTTTAATGCAAAAAACTCATTCATTTGACCTGTAAAAAACCGGCCAATGCCGGTTTTTTACATGATTCAGTCATCAACATTTGCTAGGACAAAACATTCAACTGAGCTTAATTGACTCAATTAAGCCTGAATAATGGTTTTACTATAAGTCTCTTTATTCATCTCTAAAATCTCGACACATAATTGCACATCACACTGCGTTACAGGCACATGTTGCTGTAAAACGTGCAGCAATTGATTCGAAATCTGTTGTTGTACTTCAATTGAGCGCCCTGTCAATAATGATACTTTGGCATGAATATAAGCTTGATTGGCATTTTCATCTAAACCCACAATGAATTCTGGCTGAACCATTGCACGACTTTTAATATCCTTAGCATCGCTTACATGACCCGATTCAAATAAAGACAAATTTAAAGCTTTAAGTAATGGACGTGCTTCGACTGCAAGATTGTCTGAATATTCCACATGAATGTGCGGCATAAGAAAAGTTCTTTGAAACAGAGATTGGCTCTATTATGAGGGCAGAACGATGCAAGAAATATGCTTCCAACAAAAAAGATATATCTATTGTTTTAGTTTTATCCAAGCCTTGTTTAAAACAAGGCTTGGATCTATCGGTTTACACAGATCACTTGATGATCGATTACAAATTACGTTTTAGACTTTTTTTACATACTCTGACTTAAGCTTCATCGCACCAATCCCATCAATTTTACAATCGATATCATGTCCATCACTCGCATCAGTCAGCAAACGAATATTTTTGACTTTGGTGCCCACTTTAACAACAGAAGATGAACCTTTAATCTTCAAATCTTTTACAACAGTCACAGTGTCACCATCAGCCAAAAGATTACCATTAGCATCTTTAATAAGCACTTGCTCTTCTACAGTAGATTCACCCTCTTTCCACTCGTGTGCGCACTCTGGGCAAATCAATAAATCGCCATCGTTATATGTGTATTCTGAATTACATTGGGGACAATTAGGTAAAGACATAAAAAACCTCAAAAAACATGAGCAACAATTGTGCTCAAAACATCAATATAACATTTTTATATTTGTCAGAATATTAAAAACCTTATTTAAGATAGGGTTTTATTATCGTGGCGATGCAGCTAGATCATTTGTATAAGCATTTCGGAACTATCTTCAGTGAATAGAACTCTATCGGAAGTCATTCATCTAGTTCATCAAGTATTAGCTCACGCAAGAATGTCGCATGATTGTGCTGCATATTTTTTGCAGCTGTTAATAAGGTCAGCGATTGCTTCTTGAGTAATTCCCGTAGTGTAATAATCGCTTGAGATTGCGTCTCGAGCTCAACTCGATAACGCGTTCTAAATTCATCCCAACGACTTTCCATGGCATCATCTTGATGAAACCAACGGCGTAACGCTGTCGATGGGGTCAGCTCTTTAGGCCATAAATCAATTTGAGCACTTTCTTTACTCATACCACGCGGCCATAAACGATCGACCAATATGCGCTTACCATCGGCAGGACTTGCAGGCTCATAAATCCGTTTAATTTGTATCGGCACCATGAACTCCTCTATCCACTTTACCTTTCCAACTTCAAATTATTCATCTGGAATTGCAGGATTAACTAAAAAAGACAACAGTTGCAAAGACTCCTGCCATCCTAAATAGCATGCATCTGGTGGAATGACATTCGGTACACCTACTTGAGTGATCAGTAACTCTGTACCAACTGAAACTTCCTCTAAACGTACTGTTACTTCAATTTCACCAGCCAATTCAGGTGTGTCAAAACGGTCGGTATAACGTAGCAGCTTATTGGGAACCACTTCATGATAAACACCATGAAATGAGTGACGCGTACCTGTGGTAAAGTTTTGAAATGACATACGATAAGAACCACCCGTACGTACATCAGAATGCTCTATATGTGCCGTAAAACCATGTGGTGCCATCCATTTTACCAGCGCATCTGGCTCAACTAATGCACGATATACGCGTTCTGGCGGTGCGCTAAACACACGATGTAAGCGTATAGTGTTGCTCATATTGTTCTCCATTCTTATTCTTCTATGTTCTACGATATCTCATTATATATTTTGCGACATACTGTCACTACACGGTTTTAAAAGGCTTCATCCAGAAGTTCATCGATTAACTGAATAAAAGTACAAATGCCGTTACAGCTCATTCATATTACAAAGCATCCAGTGCTTAATATGTTCTAAGAAATTTACGCTATAGAATTTAGATACTTATTAATCAAAACCCAGTGGCGAACACTGGGCTTGATGCTTTTATCTATATTCTATTCAATAATCTTTTTGCGAAAACGCTTTGATCACTGCGCCCGTTATGGCTTAGTTAATGGATTCTTCTTCAAAGTCATCATCTTCATAAATATACGCCATACAGCCCCAACCGTCATATTCACCAGAGTTTTGTTCAGCAATCTTCATAAACCACTGTTCAAGATCGACGATATCTTCATAGTCAGGCTCCATGTACACATAAATGGTAATAATCCATTCTACGCGATCAGATTCTTCATCTTGGAACAAAGAAATTTTTTGCTCTTCTTTGAGTAAGAACAGCGCACACTGTTCTGCTAAGGCTTGACTTGAAAATGCAATCGAATATTCAATCTCATGCGGTACGCTTAAATCATCCCCATCTTGCTGCATTTGCCACAGCACATTACCGTTATCATCATCAGGAAATTGTTTAAAATCACGCGACA
The DNA here is from genome assembly GCF_013417785.1 of Acinetobacter sp. YH12227. Taxonomy (NCBI): domain Bacteria; kingdom Pseudomonadati; phylum Pseudomonadota; class Gammaproteobacteria; order Moraxellales; family Moraxellaceae; genus Acinetobacter; species Acinetobacter sp. YH12227. The sequence goes on from NZ_VPDH01000008.1 coordinate 58,428, forward strand.
TGATGCTGTTCCTTATTTTGGATAAATTTTATTCTACGGCTATAGATTAACGGATAATTGTTGCAATTTGCAGCACTGAAACATATTTTCAGCATAAAAAAAGGCTTTCATAGAGAAAGCCTTATTATTAGATCATTGAATTATACAGCCTACCTTACCGCTGCATTGGCTTGTTTAAGCTGCATCACAATTGCAGCCAGTTTTAACTCTTCCAAACGTAAATTTAAATATGACTCCAACACCTGCGCCTGACTAAAGTTTGCACCGTGTGCATTCAGTAAGGTGTAATCGTCTTTTAAGGCTTGTAGTGATTCACCCAAGTTATCTACGGTTAACTGAGCCAAATATAAATCTGCACGACTATTTAACACCAAAGTGAACAAGTGGATGGCTGCAAGGCGACGGTCTTCATCGACATAATTGCATGTTGCCGTTTGCTGTTGTTCAGCTGCATCCAACATTTTACAGCGTACCGCCAATAAACTTTGTACCGCATCAGACTCATCAAAACCGGCAATGAGTTCATCAAGGACCTGTTGAACAGGTAAAAAGAACTTGCCTTTATAGCCTTGTACTTTATGTTCAAGCGCATTAATGACATTTTGTAGTTGCTGTTGCTCAACAACTTGGTGATACAAACTTTTTAATTCTTCACGGGCTTTTTCCTGTGTCCGTGTTTTTGCCTTTTCTTGATATTGCGCTAAGAAATGTCGAACTTCATCGATATGTGATTTGATGTCTTGCAGCATTATGTCTGCATTAATTTTAGTGACTTCCACCAAGCCATCTGCCTGTAAAGCACGATGTTCAACATACTGTTCAACCTCAGCAATATGCTGATATTTACTGACTTTATCGACTTGAACCTTAAGTCCACTGTTTTGAATACGCAGTTGGCTAATTTCAAATTTCAAATCATCTTGCTGTGCTTCTGTTTCAGCAAGTTTTAAACGCGCACGGTCTAGGTTCTCTTGCAAAGACGCAAGATTTTTATCATTGCTCGCCTTACGGCTAAATACTAACAATAATAGTATAAGCAATATAATAACAAGGATGATCAAAGCAATGTTTAACATTCTCTAATCCTCAAAATCAGCAAAAAAAGTAATATTGAATTTTTTAAACTAAAAATTACAATAAAATAAAAATAAATCACAATTCATACTAACAGAAATAATATGCATTCGTATATTTTTACGATTAAAAACATTCCAACTCTTCAATTATTAAGCTATTGTATTTGTTTGTATTTATAACCTTGTTAAGTTGAAAGAATTCAATTGAAATGTTTCATAACACTCTAATTAAGTGATGATTAATATTTTTTATTATTTACTAATAGTTACATAGAATGTTTTCAAATTACCGCAATAATTCACATTTTATATAAATGCTTTTTGCATATTTATATATCCCTAGAATTGGGGATATTTAAAAAATTATCCCAAACTTAAAACTCAAATTTTGACAGTTAAGTCATATAAGATATGACAAAGAAAAAGACAAAATAATGCTCTCAGTCGGTACCTTGAATTGCCTACTGATGCATTTTCGAGTGATTTTTCATCAAAAATCAGGTGCGCAATGAATATGAATTGGTAGCTTTGATAGTGGCTGAGTAAAACTCAAATCGCTGGCATGCAAAGCCATTCGCCCTAGCTGACTCAATTTAGCATTTGGATGATAAAGCTGATCGCCTGTAATTGGATGTCCAATATGCATCATATGCACACGAAGTTGATGAGAACGCCCTGTCACTGGTGTCAATAACACGCGACTAATATCATTCACTTCATCATAATCTACAGCTTGATAGAGTGTTTTCGATGGCTTACCCAATTCAAAATGCACCATTTGGCGCGGACGATTTTCCCAGTCGGTAATGAGAGGAACTTCTACACTACCCGTCCCCTCTAATTGCCCTTGTACCAAAGCTACATATTGCTTTTGTACGGTACGCGCTTGAAACATTTTGCTGACCGCAACTTCCGCATCACGATGTTTTGCAAACATTAAAATACCCGATGTTGCCATATCTAGACGATGGGTAATTTTCGCTGCCGGATAGCGTTCAAGCACACGTAAATAAGCACTGTCATGATGTTCTGGTAAACGCCCTGGCACAGAAAGCAATTCCGCAGGTTTTTCAATAATCACCAAATCCTCATCTTCGTACAAAATTCGAAGTGGGCTTTGAGGTGGTGCATAAACAAAGTGCGGATCTAATGGCATGAACAATACAGCAAAATGGGAGAATGGCGGCAAAATAACAATTGAGCCAAACCCTGTCAATCTTTGCTATTACATGTTTCTACACTCATATGCGTGCTATTTATTGTTGGCACCTGATTTACCAAATGCCGGCTGTAATTGATCAGCAAGATCGTCTTCAATCAATTGCAGCACTTCAGCGGGAAGTGTATCGGCATATTGATGAATCGTTATTTCATATTGGCCTTGAAACCATTGATTTAAATGTAATGCGTAGGTACTTTTATGCCCGAAGCCCAAATGCTGTGCCAATCTATTCCGAATACTGTGGCGTGAAGACCCTACATATAGAAACTGACTTGGGCGATTTAATTTTGCGCAGGCATGCGTTTTAAGTAATCGAAAATTTTGAAATTGCTGAAAAGTTGTATTGATGTCTCCTTCAATCTGTTGGATAACATAAATAAAGCGTCCATGACTGGGCAATTGTTCCAACGTTGTAAATTCAAAGGTACGGTCAGGTACAAGCTTTTTTGCTTGTATACAATGTTCAATCAATCGGTCAAGATAACGCATAATGAAGGATTAAAAAGCGAAAAGAAAATCATCATAGTGTGTTTGTAGTTTAATAAAACCAATGTTTTTATTATTTTTTATTATCTCAAAGGAATTTTTTAGGGTGTAAGAGAAAACAGTGTTGTTTACTTCAACTATCATCACTTTGTAAGTTATGATCTTATAGCCTATAAACTTTTGATTTATAGCGTCCTAAGCTGAATCGAGACCTTTTGGGTGAGTACTGTACGCGTGTTTTGCACCGCTGACAGCATGCTACTCTTTTCAATCTCTGTAACACCCTTGAGATATATAGTAGTGACTTGATAGAGGGATTGTTTCCCCGAAATCTGGCTAATTTCACTATTTTTGAAAATATTTTTCATAATTTTTATAAATTTATAAAATTTGTATCACAACTATCATTTTCATGCCATTTTTGATGCAAAAATTCAGTTTTATCGCGACTTTTTTATTATGCGCTATTGAATTTTAAATCATGATTTTTGGAAGTTAAAAGTCCGTAATAAGCCACTTTAGATAACCGTAGACGGTTTAAAAGTTCTTATCATTTTTTAAATTTGAAGAAATCAAATGCTGAGTACATCTAAGCATCGTTACTCATACATATCTAAGCTTAGCTTTACATCAATAAATTGAGGGCATTTTTAGCTTAAGCCACTGATAGCTAAAAGACATATTCAAGATTGATATAAAAATAATAAGGTATTTTGGATAGGCGGCGAATTAAAGAAGAAAAATTAAAAATTAAGCAAAAATCACAGAAAGATTTTTTGTAAAAGATGAAATGCAGAATAATTATTGTTGTATTTTTAGGGTGGTGTAAGAGAAAACAGTATGTTTACTTCAACTATCATCACTTTGTAAGTTATGATCTTATAGCCTATAAACTTTTGATTTATAGCGTCCTAAGCTGAATCGAGACCTTTTGGGTGAGTACTGTACGCGTGTTTTGCACCACTGACAGCATGCTACTCTTTTCAATCTCTTTCACACCCTTGAGAGATACTTTAACTAAGATGCATCGGGATTAATTTCCTAAGATTTTAGAATTTTTTTAAAATTCAGAAATATTTTTCGCAGCATTCCGCTCTTGTAGTATTTTTTCCCTTTAGCCTGATTTTTTAATCTTTTTATTGCACTAAAAACACATTTATAAGGAATATTTTCTTCAATACGCCTTATATTCATCTCGATTTTCCATCTTTAAAAATTGAACTATTGTTTCTTTTTACTCATTTCTGACAGCAGGTCTAATTGTATTTCCTGAATTTTAGCCAAGCGATCCCATTGGTGCATTATTGACATACTCCCACCACTTTCGACTAGCTCAAGTGGAGGATTCTAAAAGCAAAAGCTCTTAGGCGACTTCCTCACGGATTTCACTTGCTTTCTGCTTCACAAGGCGACCTTTACCGCATCCACCCTCCACAGACAAAACGGTGTGTCCCACCGCCAAAATATTGCGAGAAGCATTTATATCCGCATTCTCGCTAAAACCACACTCAATACAGTTAAAGTTT
>NZ_VPDH01000092.1:0-11119 GCF_013417785.1 Acinetobacter sp. YH12227
GCCTATTTAAGTGATGTGCTGAAAAGGCTACCGACACATAAAGTGACCCAGATTGAAGAATTGCTGCCACATCGTTGGAAACCTGAACCGAATTAAAAAATAGACATGGGGTTCAGCGGACGCTTACATTTAATTAGATATTATTTTTAATAGGGTAAAGTTTGGCGCGCCTTGGGGGGAGTATGCAGAAAAATAAAGGATTTACGTTAATTGAATTGATGGTGACGATTGCTGTGATGGCGATTATTGGCATGATGGCTGCGCCTTCGTTTGGAGATATGATTGTTCGCCAAAATTTAAAGAAAAGCACAAATGAACTTATTGGGGTATTAAATCAAACACGTGCAAAGGAAGTGTTGGAGCGTAGAAACATAGATGTCAATTTGAATTTAAAAGAAACAGATACATTACCTATAGATACTGCCACAGTAGTGAATTGGATGCCTCATGGTAAAACACATTTAACGTCTGCAAGTGAAACAACAATTAGATATGGCTTAAGTGGTGGAGTAGTTGGCGCAACAACAGATACTAGCTTTGTTTTGTGTTCTATTGCTGGGGGTAAATCTCAAATAATTAGTGTTTCCAAAATGGGAACGATTCAGCAAGTTGTTGAGGGTACATGCTAATGATTAAAAAGAAGAATCAACAAGGCGTTGGCTTAATTGAAGTATTGGTAGCTCTTTTGATCCTTGCAATAGGGGTGATGGGTTTTATTGCTTTGCAATATAGAGCTATCGAGGCAACTGCTGAAAGTGGCTCGCGAATACAAGCAATCAATTTAGCACGTGATTTGGCTGAAAGAATGCGAGTAAATCGTGGTGCTGAAGAGGTTTATGCTTTTCAGCTGAATACTGCAAATACTCAGCGAGTTTTCCCAACAAATTGCTTTAATGCGAATTGTTCTAGTACCGATTTGGCTGATTTTGATGTTGCTCAGATTGCAACAAAAGCAAGAGTTATTGGAATGTCTGTTAATTACTTACCATGCCAAGGAAATACGGATAGCCGTAGATGTATTTATGTTGCGTGGGGTGATACTTCTGCTACTGATGGTGCTGAAGCGGGGAACTGTACAACAGGGGCTAGCTATGAACAGGAATCAACATGTTTGATTATGGAGGTTTACTAAATAAACCCAATTAAACAAGCAGGCTTTACCTTAATTGAATTGATGATTGCATTAGCTCTAGGTTTGGTAATTGTTGCAGCAGCCACAATGCTCTTTCTGACAAGTTCGCGTAGCCAAGCATTACAGCAAGGACAGGCTAGTTTGCAAGATGATGCTAATTTTGGGTTGAATTATATTGTGAAAGATATTCGGTTAGGAAACTTAAATACAGTTCAATCTAGCATTAACGATTTGACAACTTATGGTGGGGTGGTTTTTCGTTCATCTTCAAATTCTGTTGAAGTAAGTGGTGTAAAACGTGCAAATTTACCGATAAGTTTAGATGGAAATTCTGTAAATCAAACTCTTTTAAGTAGAAGCAGTGGTCTTTCAGTTGGTACAGCTCCACAGTGGACAGGAGTTTCTAATGTACAAGGGGAAGCTAGTGATCAGCTTACAATTCAATTTGTCCCTCAATATATTTTGGATCATAAAAATACGGCAACTGAAGCAGATGATGTTTGGTATGGCGGATCAGATTGTGAGGGTAATGAACTTGAATTTACTCTTGCAGAAGGTCGACATGTTGTAGTTCAGCGTTATTTTTTAAGAGCAGATACTAATAATAGCACTAGTGAGCCTAATTCACCTTTGGCATTGGCATGTGATGCGGGGCATTACCCATTAGATGGGTCACCAACTGAAATTGAAGGCTTGGGGGGGGCTGGTGAAATTATAATAAAAAGAGCAGATCAATTTAGAGTTTTATATTCGATTCAGTCAGGAGTAAATCATCGTTATGTTGATGCAGCAGCATACATGGCTATGGATCCCCGTCCAAGAATTTTGGCTGTTCAACTCGGGGTCTTGGTGCGTTCAAATCAGACAGTAGGTGGTGGTGCTGATTTTAAAGATGATCAAACTTTTCGGATTTTGGATCAAGAAGTAACAGTAACAACTCCTGCAGCTAGTGCTCCTAAATATGCCAGACAAGTTGTCACGCAGACAGTGTCGTTGCGCAACACTTTTGGGGAGAGAGGACAATGATAAATAAACAGCGTGGTGCAACTTTAATTGTTGTCTTATTTCTTTTACTTGCAATTATTGTTCTAGGAACTTTAGCCGTTCGCCAAAGCTTAGTGAGCTTAAATATTGCAACAAATAGTCAGGCGCAACAGCTATTGCTTCAAAACTCGGACGCAGCTTTTTTTAATGTCGAGCGTGAAGACAATATCATTCAAGCATTAAGTTCGAGTGGTATGTTCGGGTATATCAGTGGGGCTACTGATAAGGAAAAGGAAATGGTTTTTTGCTATCGCGGAGCAGAGCCTAATTTTTTTGATATTAATCGCGCCAGTTTAATTTATTGGAAGTCTGGTGAGGCAGCCCCAACAAATAATGAATTTGGTGTGGATGGATACTGTAATGCTGACGAAAGTTCGACTAACTTTTTTACCAGTGGTCGTAAGGCGGTTATGACACAAGTGGCTGTGAAATTTACAAGTATTTCAGAAAATGATCCATTTTTTGGTGCGCAATTTGGTACAGATGACAAAACAGTTAAATTTGATAGTACTAAACCTGTAAAAGTTTTTGCGGTCTCGGTTATGCCAACACTAACTAATGCATCAACAACAGATATTAATAATTGTTTTAGAAATCATATGAGTGAAGCAACTATTCCTGAAGGTACTTCAGTGGCACTAAATGCAATTTCACGTAAAACAGTGACAGAGTGTCTTGCTGATTTAAATGTTCCGTACACTTCACATGTGACTGAATATGTGATTGTTCAAGACTTTGTATAGATTTGGAGTAATGAAATGAAAAAACAAACTAAGAATTTTATTAATTCATGTCGTTATAAAGTATTAACAGCAAGTATAGCGGCAATCTCTACATTATTAATTACATCTAGTGTGGTGCAGGCAAGTGATATTGATATTTATCAAGATGCAAAATCTGGTGATATCACGTTGATGTTTATGCTCGATGTTTCAACTAGTATGAATGAAAAAGATGGTCAAACACAAACTCGTTGGCAACGTGTTCAGGTTGCTATGCGTGACTTGTTAAGTGGGAATACGGCTAAAGGAGTTGAAAGAATTGGTGATGATAAGATTATTGGGCTATCGACATTAGGTGCCATATCCTTTAATAACAAAGGTGATTTAAATTCTGGCAGCAGTAGCAGCAGAGGTGCTGTGTTAGTTCCCGCCCGCCGTTTAGATGCTAAAGTGATAGAAAATGGCGTGGAAAAAACGCAGCGTCAATTACTGTTGGATCGAGTTAATAAAATTACAATGAAAACTAGTACGCCAACAGCTAAATCTTATGCTGAGGTGATTGCATATTTAATGGGGGTTTCAACAGATGATGATGATGCAGAAAGTGGATGGAACTATTCACATTCGACAACGAAAAAAACAATAAATATGAATCACCGTCTTCTTTAACACAAAGTGAGGATATACAACAATGTAGTGGACAAGGTATTTACGTGCTTACGGATGGCGAACCTAACTCAAATAGTGGTGTGAGTAAATTGGCAAGTATTGCGATAAATAAGAGTGGATTTTCATGCACTTCTAGTAGTGATGGTTGGGATTGCACTAATAAAATGAATGCTGCATTGATTGATCCTAACTCAAATGGTAAAGGGTTAAAGTTTAAAACTGCAGTGGTTGGTTTTGGTAATGCATTTAATAATATTGCCTCATTTGATAAAACGAAAACAGAAGCAGAAAATATAGCAGCATTGGGAACTATAAATACTCATGTTAAACGTGCTGCACGTTGGGGGATTCTAGGTCAAGGCGGTTGGTACTCAGGTCAAAGTTCTCAAGATGTAGTAGAAAGTGTGAATGACTTTATTAGTAATTTATCTAAGGATATTCCTTCGGTAACAACTGGTTCACCAACAATTCCTCGTGATGCATTGAATCCTGCTGAACTACAAAATAATGCTTATTATCAAACATTTCAGCCTACCCCAAATACAAATTACCAATTATGGTTAGGTAATTTAAAAAAATATTTAGTTGGTGATAATGGAGTTTTAAAAGGTAAGAATTCGGCAACAGTATTTGAAACAGATGGTCGTATTAAAGAGCCTACTTATGATGCTAACGGAAATATTACCTCTGCAGTTTACGATTATTGGGCAAAAAGCGTTGATACGGCTGTAGAAAATAGTGATGAAAATACCGTGGGTAGTAAGAAGTTTGCTGCACGTGGTGGTGCTTGGTCACAAATGCTACTTGGAGCAAATGTTCAAAATAATGCTGAAAGAAAACTATTAACAAATCGTAAAGCAGTTGGTAACACATTTGGGGGAGCTGGTTCATTGCGTCAAGTTCAGTTAACTGATCTGTCGGATGCAACATATAAAACTGATCCGAATCGTGGCTATTTAGTTTCATTGCTTGGCTATAATATTGATGTTGCCTCACCACCAACGTCAGTGGCTAATTTAATTACACAACCTTCTTTACGTCAAATGGGTGCAGTTATGCACTCTTATCCAGTTTTGGTAACGAATAAAGGTAAGTTGGAATATAACAAGACAAAAAAGGTCATGGAATCTACTGGTCGTGAGGACTATGTATTGTTTGGGACCACCCAGGGCTTACTGCATGTGGTTGATGCGGAAACAGGTGTGGAAAGATTTGCCTTTGTACCAAATGAAATGGTTGAGAACCAAAAAGATGCTTTCCGTTTGTCTAGCGTTACTAATGGGGGGATGCAAAAGCTTTATTATGGTATTGATGGGCCGTGGAATCTTTATACGCAATATGTGGTAGATAGTTCTGGTAGCTTGGTTGTAGGAAATGGTCGTACAACAAGCCAAAAAGGTATGCAAATAGCGTACGGTGGTTTACGTATGGGTGGGCGTAGCTACTATGCATTAGATCTCAGTAATATAAATAGTCCTGAACTTCAATTTCATATTGATCCTGCAACTCAAAAAGTATACAGCGGAATAAAATCTACAACGTTTAACCCGCTTCAATATATGGGGCAAAGTTGGTCTAAACCATCGATTGGTTGGGTAAACTGGGGCGGTGAACGTAAACGAGTCATGTTAGTTGGTGGTGGATATGATGCTGGTGGTGATGATGGTGATGCACGTACAGGTGGTGTGAAAGGATTATATTCTGGCTACGAAGCACATGATTACGAACAAGAAAATAAGATTGGTGCAGGGGTCTACATGTTTGATGCCGATAATGGTGATCTACTTTGGTGGGCAAGTGATAATGTAACAAGTACATCCGCAGCAGATACCAATACAGGTGTTATAGCAACGAAGCATACTGATTTAAAATACAGTGTCGTAAGTGAAATCCGTACAGTTGATCGCGATGGTGATGATTTAATTGATCATATCTATTTTGGGGATCTAGGTGGACAATTATTTAGAGTGGATTTTGATAATAAACAAAAGTTAAAAGGCGCTGTTCCAAAAACACCAGTTAAACTTTTAACATTAAATGATGGTGCTAAAAGTCCTAGATTTTACGATATGCCAGGATTTTCTTTATATAATCAAAATGGTGAGACCTTTGCTGTAATTTCACAAGGAAGCGGTAATCGTAGTACACCAATGAAGGATTTTTCTTCTACTGAAGCAGGTTATGATTACGATGCAATTTATAATGTTTATGATAAGGATGTGGCACGTCGCGACCTATTTAATAGAACAACAAATTTATATACAGAAAACCTTCAAAAATCAAATTTAGGTGAAATAACAGAGGCAAATCGTTTTGCAAATTCAACTTTAGTTGCTCCTTATTCTGAAAAAGGGGGGTGGTTCTACAAATTTCAAAATTGTACGGCTGGTGTGGATGGTAAGCTGACAAATTGTAGTAATTATAAGAAACAAAGTGAAAAGGTCTTTGGTACACCTCTAGCTATGAACTATAAACTTTATGTATCAACGTTTGATGCAAGTAAGCCGGGTATTTCTGGTGATTGTGGTGCGGGTGTTAAAGGTGAAAGTATGCTTACTGCATTCTGTATGCCTTTTGGTCAATGTGCGACAATACTAGAGCCTTCACGTAGTGTTATTGGTGTGGGTATTCATACAGTTACTGTTGGTGGTAAAAATGGTGGCGGTACAGGTGGAGGAGAGGAATGTGAAGGAGGTACATGTCCACCAGTAGAATGCCAAGACGAATCTTGTCCACCAAAAGCGACCGGTAATACGAGTGCTACAAATTATTGTATTAATACAAGTGGTCGAATTGCTTTAACAGTGACTGGTGGTTTTGGTAATGGTGAAGCGACAGAAATGTGCCTTATCCCACAGCGTTGGTATGAAAAACTCGCGCGTAAAGCACCTTAGTGGGGGAAATATGAAAAGAACAAATTTTTTTCGAACAGGCTTTACATTAATCGAGTTGATGGTGGTGGTGGTGATTGTGGCAATTTTTGCCGCAATCGCAATTCCATCTTATCAAGAGTACATTCGTCGGTCTCAGGCAACGCAAGCTCAAGATCAAATACAACAAATTGCTATGGCATTAGATCGGCATAAATCTAGAAATTTCAATTATCAAGGTTTTGTAATGCCAACAGGTATGAATGTGCAGCCTAGAGGTGCAACGGGGGCTGCTGTAAAATATAATTTTACAGTAGTATCAGGTGTTGGTGGTCAGACATGGTTAATTACAGCTTTGGCTACAGATCCAAAGAATTACAATTTTTTAATGTCTAGTACTGGTGTACGGTGTAAAAATAAAACAGCTAATCTTATTGATTCAGCATCTATTTCATGTGGCACAGAAAATACGGGGCGTGAAGAATGGTGAATCGTATGATAAAAGGCTTCACGCTTATTGAGCTTATGATTGTTGTTGCAATTATAGGTATACTTGCTGCTATTGCTTATCCTTCCTATCAAGAACATGTTAGAAAAACAAAAAGAGCTGAAGCACAGTCTGAAATGCTTGACCTAGCAAACCGAATTCAGCGCTTTAAAATTGCAAATTTTTCTTATGTCCCATTGATAAATAATGTTGAAGTACCGATGACATTAAATGATTTACAGCATTCTGGAAATATTCCAAGTCAAGGTTCGGCTTTGTATACCATTCAATTGACTAACGTTACTGCGACAACGTGGTCTTTGATTGCAACACCAGTTACAGGAACATCTCAACAAAATGATGGCTCTATTTGTTTAAATCATCGAAGTCAAAAATTTTGGTCCAAAGGCCGAACCTGTACTATTGCAGATCTTTCTGATACTTCAACTTGGAATAACCAATAATCCAAATTCAAAACTGTGGATAAACAAAAAATGATCTTTCATTCAGGGCAAATATCACGTAAAATATTGCCCTCTATGAAAGGGGTTTGAGTTGTATCGATGGTCGGTACAAGGATAATCCGTAAAAACTATAAGGTTCTATCATGGTTGTTATTCGTCTTGCACGCGGTGGTGCTAAAAAACGTCCGTTCTATCAAATCATTGTGACTGATAGCCGTAATGCACGTGACGGTCGTTTCATCGAACGTATCGGTTTCTTCAATCCTACAGCTCAAGGTAAAGCAGAAAAACTTCGTTTAGATGCTGACCGTTTTGCTCATTGGGTTTCTCAAGGTGCTCAACCTTCTGATCGCGTTGCTTCTTTAGCTGCTCAAGCTAAAAAAGCTGCAGCTGCTGTTTAATACGGTAGTAGATTGCCCATGACACCAACACAGAATGTTCCCGAAGATCGTATTCAGATTGGACAGCTACGTTCAGCATATGGATTAAATGGGTGGCTCTGGGTCTATTCCAATACAGAACCTATGAGCAATATTTTTGACTACCTGCCTTGGTACATTGAGACCAAAGCAGGTTGGCAAATTGTAGATGTAAAACGTTGGAAACCGCATGGTAAAGGCTTAGTCGTTTCGCTAAAAGGTGTGAGTGATCGCACAGCAGCAGATGGCTTGGTTGGTACCAATGTGTGGATTTCAAAAACTCAGTTGCCTCAAGCGGGTGTAGATGAGTTCTATTGGTCAGATTTGAAAGGTCTAACAGTGTTAGGTCTAGATGATGAAGATCAAGAAGTCAATCTCGGTCAAATCCATGAAATGTTTGAGACAGGTGCTAACGATGTGATGGTGGTACGTGCCACTGCCGAAAGTGTCGATAGCGAAGAGCGTATGATTCCATGGCATAAAGATGTGGTACAGCGTGTTGATCTCGAAGCTGGTCGTATCTACGTGAATTGGGGCGTAGATTACTAATCCTTTAAGGATTGACGCAGCAGGAAAATAGAGGAATCTGCGATGTTTTTTGCAGTCATTACGCTTTTTCCTGAAATGTTTGAAGCGATTACAGCGTACGGAATTAGCGGGCGCGCAGCAAAACGTGATCTTGTGCAAGTCCATTGCATCAACCCACGAGAATTTGCTGAAGGGAACTACAAACGAGTGGATGAACGTCCATTTGGTGGTGGTCCAGGTATGGTGATGATGGCTGAGCCTTTAGCAAAGTCAATTCAACGTGCCAAAGAGCTTGCAGCGCAAGCAGGTGCAGTTCATGTTCCTGTGGTGTATATGTCACCGCAGGGCAAAACTCTAAATGAACCCGCAGTACAGCAGTTTGTCGATTACGATGGATTGATTGTGTTATGTGGTCGTTATGAGGGCGTCGATGAGCGCTTAATCCAAAAATATGTTGATCAGGAATGGTCAATTGGGGATTACGTACTCTCAGGCGGTGAACTTCCTGCGATGGTTTTATTAGACAGTATTATTCGACGTTTGCCGAATGCAATGTCTGATGAACAATCACACGTTCAAGACTCTTTTGTGGATGGTCTTTTAGACTGCCCACAATATACCAAGCCAGATCATTTTGAAGGTTTGGATGTACCAGAGGTTCTTAAATCTGGACATCATGCAAATATTGAGAAATGGCGATTTTTGCAGCGTTATCAGCGTACACTTGAGCGCCGGCCTGAATTGGTTGAGCAAGTTGAGTTGAGCAAGCAGCAAAAAAAATGGCTAAAAGATTCGCAAATTCAAAAGTAGACTCTATTTCTGAATTTGCAAAATCAGAAGCTTTGCTTCGAACAGATACTTAGAGATGACTTTAAGTATTTTAATTAGGCTCTTAATACATTGAAGTGGTCAAGTATTGAGAGAAAGTTAAACGGGTAACATGCGCTTTAGCCTCTATACCCTGCGATGATCAGACCTCTTCTGACTCGCGTAATCGGAGATACCCCATGAGCGGTAAACATCCTTTAGTACAAGCTGTTGAAAATGCACAGTTGAAACAAGACATCCCTGCTTTTGCTCCTGGTGACACAGTAGTTGTTCAAGTAAAAGTAAAAGAAGGTGATCGTGAACGTCTTCAGGCATTTGAAGGTGTTGTAATTGCTAAGAAAAACCGTGGTTTGAACTCTGCGTTTACAGTACGTAAAATTTCTAGCGGTTTCGGTGTTGAGCGTGTATTCCAAACTCACTCACCAATCGTTGCTAGTATCGAAGTGAAACGTCGTGGTGACGTTCGTCGTGCTAAACTTTACTACCTACGTGAATTGTCTGGTAAAGCTGCACGTATTCGTGAAAAGTTACCTGCTCGTAAAGTTAAAGCTTAATTTTAAGTTTTAATGAGTGAAAAAAATGCGCCTTTTGGCGCATTTTTTTATGTATATCACTTTTGAACTTATAAACCTTGCAGTTTTAAGCGGTTCGCATGTTGGCGATAGACATCCACAGGATCAGGTGCAAATAATGCTTTTAAGCCCAGTACTTGGTTTACCTCGTCCAAAAATGATTCCAGTTGTAATTGTCACGGATGGTTTTACCGAATTTCGCGCTACAGCGTGGAACAAGACCGTCATTATCCTTACCGCCATCAATCAATAAACTCGTTACTTTCAGTACTGAGTCGACATCCAAAATATTAGTGATGGTGCCAACGCCAGCAAAAGAATAATTATAGATTCCTTGTTGGGTATATGCGCCTTCACCACAAGCAGTCGTTGGCATGCCAATAGGGAAGCGTTGATTAAATTTTGCAGATCCAGCTAGACTTAAGCTATTTGCACCAGCAAGTGAATCATGTGGGAAGCTATTTGGGTCTAAACCTTGCGCCCAAACTATGGCTTTTGTTAACAGGTTCACCGCAGCAACAATAGGTGTTTCTAAAATTGGAGCAGCATCGCGAATATTTAAAATGAAGTCGGACACAGGTGAGCCTTTGTGTGGTGCACCGACTGTTGTTAATGAAGCGACATACTGCGGCTTAATCCCAGCTACATAACGAATGGTTGGTCCACCATGTGAGTGACCAATTAAATTCACTTTGGGTGACCCAGTAATGGCAATAACATCTTCGACTTGCGCTAGTAATTGTTCGCCACGGACTTCCGATGAGTTAAATGGTGAAACACGTGTTGCCCACACATTGGCACCATTTCGAGCGAGATTGGGCAAAATTTGATACCAATAATCTAAACCTATCGGGTCGGTACCAACTCGAATAAAACCAGACATACCATGTCCAAATACGATTGGATATTTGGTTTTTGCATAGTTTGAACTGGCATTGGCTGTTACCTGAGAGGCTTGCGTTGCAGCGAAGGTTGGGGCCGTGGCTAAAATTGTAGGAAGGCCGATTAAGCCCGCTATGAATAATCCATATTTCATCAAATTTTCCTCATTTTTTGTTTTAGTGCAGCATAGTAAAATCTATATTTATTAAGATGAATTTCATTATGCTGTTTATGACAATCTTACTTGTCAAATAAGAGTATAGGCAGAATTTTAGCTTATAGTGTGAACTAGTCGATGAAATGTAGGTTTGTTTGTAAGATAAACTGCATAAAAAGCCCGACACGTAGATCGGGCATTTAATGAAATATATAAGTATTTACTCTGTACACGACAAATTTCATAGGATCCTTGTCCTATCAGGCTTTTTCTTTCTTAAAATTGCTAGCACTTTCTTAAATTCTTCTTTTTTTCCAAAACCAATCAAACGTAGAATAGCCATTT